>CAZCKF010000069.1:0-10892 GCA_964499155.1 uncultured Chitinophagaceae bacterium | reverse complement strand
TTTCTTTTGCTTTTCGTAATCTTCAAACATTGGGCTATATAATTCCGGGGGCAGCAATTTATTACATTTTTACTAAGACTCCATTTCGGGGGTTTTCCATAGTTAATTCCGCTCCGAGCTGTGAGATTCGAGCTGCGAGCAGTTACGAGAGCCTCTGGGCATTCATTATTTTTGAAAAATTCATTAAAGGCTTTGAGTACGATCACTACAATACACATCATCAAGTTAATTAGCAGCGTGCTGGGTTGGAGATTGGAAAGTCAGCAAAAAAAAATCACTTTTCTTTATTAAACTTCGAGTCAAGCCTTTGAAAGAAACTTCAATACTGCAAACGACCGTACCAGAAGCCTAAAAGAAATTTTCGAATATTAACCACCCGCGACGTCTCGGGGCTGCTCGCAGCTCGCAACTCGAAGCTCGAAGCTCACAGCTAGACCCACATCCAATATCTTTGGACAAATGAAGCCTTCTCTTCCACAGGGAACCCGTGATTTCGGGCCGGATGTTGTCAGGAAACGCAACTACATTTTAAATACGATCCGCGGAATTTTTGAGCGCTATGGTTTTCAGCCGCTGGAAACACCAGCCATGGAAAACATGGAAACTCTAATGGGTAAGTATGGTGATGAAGGCGATAAACTGATCTTTAAAATCCTCAATAACGGTTTGGATCATTCTTCGAAACAGGAACAGGCAAGGAATGATTTTGAAAAAATACTTTCAGGAAAAAATACTTCAACCATCACTGAGCGTGCATTGAAATATGACCTCACCATTCCGTTTGCACGTTATGTTGCCATGAATCATGGTCAGTTGACCTTTCCATTTAAACGTTACCAGATCCAGCCCGTGTGGAGAGCAGATCGCCCACAGAAGGGAAGGTACCGTGAATTTTTCCAGTGTGATGCAGATGTTGTGGGCAGCAGATCATTAATAAATGAAACAGAACTTGCATTTATCTATCATGATGTATTTACAGCACTTGGATTAAAAGAGTACGTATTAAAAATCAATCACAGGAAAATATTATCTGCACTTGCCTCCGTTGCAGGAGTGACTTCAAATCTTACAGAAGTTACTGTTGCCATCGATAAGCTTGACAAAATTAGCATTGAAAAAGTAAAAGAAGAACTGTCAGCAAAAATTCCAGGTGATGCAATAAAAAAAATAGAAGAATATTTATTGATCGGGGGTTCTACTGAAGATAAATTACTGAAGGCGGAAGAATTGTTTGGGAAAAATGAACAGGGAGCTGCGGGTATTCATGACCTGAGAGAAGTAATAAAAAAATGCAAACAGCTTTCTCCTGGTATACATATCGAAGTTGATTTTACGCTTGCACGAGGTTTGAATTACTATACGGGGATCATATATGAAGCAAAAGCACCTGCACAGGTAAAAATGGGAAGTATTGGCGGAGGTGGACGATATGATGATCTTACCGGCCTGTTTGGTGTTCCTGATATTCCGGGTGTGGGAATTTCATTTGGCGTGGACAGGATCTATGATGTGCTGGAAGAGATGAAACTTTTTCCAAATGATCTTGCAACAACCACACGCGTATTATTTTTTAATATGGGAGAAAAAGAATCAGCAATTGCTTTTGAACATATGCAGAAAATTCGGAATAAAGGGATTGCTGCAGAATTGTTTCATGAATTCGTGAAGGTTGATAAACAGTTTAAATATGCTGAGAAAAAAAATATTCCATTTGTAGCCATCATCGGAGAAGATGAATTAAAAAATGACATGTGCAGGATCAAGAATATTCAAACGGGCGAACAACAGTCTGTATCGCTGGATAAACTGATCGATTTTTCCTTTCTTTGACCGGCCATTAAACAACCACTTATGAAGAAATTATTTTCTCACATTGTCCTTGCCTTATTTATTATCACGAGCATTACTTCCTGTTCGTCAAAAAAGACAGGTTTGCTGGTACCTGCTGATGCAGCCGTTGTTGTGCACATCAACATGCCATCACTGTCGAAAAAATTAAGCTGGAAAGAAATTCAGGCTACTTCATGGTTTAAACAGATTTCACCAGGCGATGCTGATACATTACAACGACAATTGATGGAAGATCCTGAAAACAGCGGTATCGATACAGATGATCACCTTACGATTTTTATCAGGAATACAACCAGTGGTAACTACCTGGTGTATGAAGGCACGATCAATGACATGGATAAATTTGTTGCATTCAACAATAAGATCAGTAAGAATGCTTCGGTTGTAAAAGATGATGAAGTATCCAGTATGAAGATTGATGACAAAGCAATAGTAAGCTGGGACAAAAAACATTTCGCGTACGTGGTTAATATTCCGACACCGAGCATTCCACGAGGTATGGACAGAAGTTTTCAGCAAGGTGAAGTCAGATCTTTTTCTACCGATTCGCTGATCATGTTTGGCAAACAAACACTCGACCTGTCGGGGAGCGCATTGCTTGACAGTGATAAAAGGTTTGGCGAATTAATTGACGAAGATGGAGACATTCATTTCTGGATGAATTCAGGAAAGTATTATACATCGATGATGGGGAATATGATGTCGCTGATGAAATTGAACCTGTTATTCGATGGAAATATTTCCGCCGGCACTTTTTCTTTTGATGATGGAAAGATCTCAATCAAAGGCAGGCAATATTATGGAGAAGAATTATCTGATCTGATTGATAAATACGAATCAAAAAACATTGATGAATCCGTATTGAACCGCATACCATCTGAAAATATTGTTGCAGCCTTTGCTTTGAATTATCCGCCTGAAGGATTGCATGAATTCATCAAACTTATCGGCGTAGATGGCATGGTGAATAGTTTTCTTGGAAACTATCAGTACAGTTTAGGAGAATTCATAAAAGCAAACAAGGGAGATATGGTTGTGGCGGTGACTGATATGGTAATGACAACAAAAACGGACACAATCGGCACTCCGGAAAATCCTTCTGTATACACAAGACAGGAGCCTGAAGCAAAATATCTTTTTTCCGTCTCTGTTAATGACAGGACTGCATTTGATAAACTGATTGGTACCGTTCAGCAGCAAATGGGAAATCTTCCACCTTCAACCAAAGGTTTTACTTACAAAATGGAAAACAACTGGTTTACAATTGGTAATGATGAAACGGTTGTAAACAGATTTTTGCAGGGTGGCAATAATAAAAATGGCCTTGCGGAAAAAATCGGAGGACATCCGTTTGGTGCTTATGTAGACATTCAACGTATCCTGAAATCAGTTGGTGGAGGAAATTCAGACTCACTGGAAATGGCAGTACGCACTGAATCACTTGCCATGTGGAAGGACATGGTAATGACGGGTGGTGAATTTAAAAAAGGTGCTGTTCATTATACCGGCGAAATAAACCTGATAAACAATTCCACCAACAGTTTAAAACAACTGAACACTTATCTCGATAAAATGGGAACGTTAAGGAAATCGAGAGTTGAAGCAGACACGATCTGGCCAAATCGCATTGATACACTTACAACAGACGTTGTCCAGTAATATATCCATGCAAATTGAAAATCTGCTTCCGACCTATTTCACGAAGGAAAAAGCATCCGGCTCGGAAGTATGGGGAAAGAAACTGTCATTTGAAAAAGGAGAACTGATTAAAATTGTTGCTCCGTCGGGAAGTGGTAAAACTTCCCTTATTCATTTCATTTATGGAATGCGACATGATTATCATGGTACCATAAAATTCAATGGAAAAAACATCAGGGAATTGCAACCTGATGAATTTTCCGGATTGAGAAAAAATGTGGCAAGCATTGTTTTCCAGGATTTGCGTTTGTTTCCTGAACAAACTGTAAAAGAAAATATTGAGATCAAGAGAAAGCTTCAACCATTTCATCCGGAAGAAGAAGTGGCTGAGATGTGTAACCGGCTTGGCATCGGTGATAAACTGGACAGTCTTGTAAAAACCTGCTCTTATGGTGAGCAACAACGCATCGCAATCATCCGTTCACTCATGCAGCCATTTGATTACCTGCTCCTCGATGAGCCATTCAGCCATCTCGATAACAGGAATTCCGAAATAGCAATGGAATTAATGCTTGAAGAAGCAAAGAAAAGAAACGCATGCATCCTGTTCGCCGATTTGGAACGCATTGATTATTTCCCCTGGACAAGACTTTACCACCTGTAATGCTATCCTTTAACCATATCAGGCCATTATTATACACTGGGACGAATAAATCTTCGAGATGGTTTTCTTACATTGGGCTTGGTATTGGTGTGTTGTTATTGCTTGCATCCATACAGATGTACATCAACATTCAGCAACTTTTGAAAGAAACAAATACCCGGAAGGCGGGATATGATTACATATCTGTTACCAAAACTGTTACCAATGAGACTATGGGAAATGCTGCTAAAAATTTATTTACGGCAGAGGAAATTCGAGAATTAAATGCACAGCCATTTATCGACTCTGCAGCGCCACTTATTTCCAACCAGTTTCGTGTTCAGCTCAGTGCGGGAAATATCATCCCTTTTAAAACAGACCTTTTCCTGGAAACAGTGGAAAATGAATTTATTGATACGGTGCCACCTGAGTTTTCATGGGAAATCGGACAGCAGTCGATACCATTGATCATTTCTTCTGATTTTTTGGAAATATACAATGTGTTTGCACCAGCACAGGGTCTTCCACAGATCTCGCAGGAAACTGCAACGGGAGTTCCGGTGGTGATCACCGTGTATGGAAATGGAATGGAGCAGGCATTTAATTCGCGCATCGTTGCATTTAGCGACAGGATCAATTCGGTACTCGTTCCGAAAAAATTTCTCGATTGGGCGAACCAAACATTTGGCGAACAATCAGATAATCCCGGAAGGATCTACCTGAAATTAAAAGATGCAAACAACCCCGACCTGTTAACCTTCCTTGATACTAAAAATTATAAGATCAACAAGGACAAAACAAAATTCGGTCGTGTGCGACAAGTTCTCGAAGGCGTATTCACCGGTCTTGGTATTTTCGGTTTGCTCGTTGTGATCCTTGCACTGATGTTATTTTCATTTTACCTGCAGCTAATGATCGCCAGGAGCAAGGACAATCTCCAATTGTTACTCATTCTTGGATATGCTCCATCATGGTTATCGCAGAAGGTCTCCAGGCAATTTGTTCCAGTATATGTTTTGGTGGTGGTCGCTGCAATGGCTGCAACACAATTAATGCAATACGCTTTTCACAAATTTGCCATGTTCGACCGCCCTGAATTACAAACTGTTTGTCACTGGTCTGTATGGGCAGTTGGAATTGCATTGATGCTGCTTGCCATCATGACAAACCACCGCATGGTAAAAAAACTTGTTTACAAACTTTACTGATCTTTCAATGATTCGTCTGCTGGACGAATTTTGTCAATCACATTTTCAACAACCAATGTTTCCGGGGATGTTTTTTTAATTGCAGGAATCAAAACACGCTTCATTGGCTGTCGCTTCCAGTAAGTGAGACTGCGCCACGCCCACTCGAGCGGACCAAATTGGAAATAACGCATCCAGATATTACTGAAAATGATCTGGAACAACCATACTGCTCCAACAACATAATAAATTTCATATCGCTCGAGCGTGTTAAACAGGTTGAAACCATATCCATAAAAAATAAGAGAGCAGATCAGTGACTGAGACAGGTAATTGGTGAATGCCATTTGTCCAACTTTCGACATTAAGTTTAATAACCAATTCACAACATTGAATTTGTACAACGTCATGATTAAACCAATGTGCCCAAGCGTAATAGCAACTCTTTTAATTTGGTACCAGTCAATATAGAGAATGTCAGCGGCCCTGGTAAAATCAAACCTCACATTGATCATTGTTCTCAACAGGAAGTAATTGATCGTAAAACCTATTGCATATCCGCCTAATAACAGCAGCAGGTAAAATTTCTTTGAACGTTCCCCTGTAATTACTTTCCATTTAAAGAGTGCCATGCCTAGGAATAAAAACGTCATAATATCCCAGAACATTGAATGATAAAATTTGGTCGACTCTATTTTCTGGTTAATTGTTTTAAGGTGTGACCATACGGCGAAATAATTTCCCTGCTTCATTTTCGCAGCTTCTTCAGCAGCAGCCTTTCGCATGGATGCTGTATCTCTTCGTTTAAGAAATCCTTCAAATTTTGCTTTTGCTTCTTCCTGTTTTGGTGTGAGTTTTTCCTTTTTAGCTTCGAGTGCAAGCGCCTTTTCTCCATTTACACGCAGATCACGTGCATCATTTAATCTTAATGTGCCTTTGAAGATCGTAATACACATTAATGCCATGGCGAATGTAAAAAGGTGTTTGGCTTTTAATTTTCTGAATGGAAAAAGAAATAATCCACAAATTGCGTAGTGATATAAAATGTCACCCGGCCACAACAAAACAAATGCATTGAACAATCCAAACAATAACAACCATATCAACCGGCGATAATAAAAATCTGCGGCAGAAATTGCAGATTTTCGGTTTTCAAGTCGTGACAGCAGGAGAATTGCACCTGCACCAAAAAGCAGGGTGAAAAGTCCGCGCATCGTTCCTTCAAATCCAAAATTGATCACCCACCAGGTATAATAGTTAGCTCCGGAAAATTCATCTCGAACCGTGAGATTCTCAGTTTGATAGGGCATGGAGAAATAGGGAATGTTCATCAGAAGGATCCCGAGAACTGCAATTCCTCTTACCGTATCCAAAATGCGAATCCGCGAATTTTCTTCGAGTGGAGCACCGCCCATTGTATCTGGAGCAGCATCAAAAAATCGATGTTGGAAGAAGGACATAATGTTAGTTTTGGTGGTTGAAAAATTAAGATAGTCAGATTGTTATAGTTCTTCAAATTTTACTGTAACCGCTTTCTAAATAAAAAACGTCATGCCCCATTTAACAAATGAAACAACTGAGAAACTAATCAGGAGAATAAAGCAGTTAACACCTTCTTCTTCACCTCAATGGGGCAAAATGAATGTGAACCAAATGCTTGCCCATTGCAGTTCAGCAGTAAAAATGGCTTTTAGTGATTACCCGGCAGAGGTAAAATTCGGACCTGTAAAAGCAGCACTTGCACGTTTGGCCTTTATTGATTTGCTACCTTTTCCAAAAGGCAAACTACCCACTGCTGCTGAAATGGATCCCGCCAAAAAACTCGTTGTGCGCGAAGAATTTGAAGAAGAACAAAAAGATCTTATCCTTCAATTGCAAAGGATCAATTCAGCCCCCTACAATTTCGATTTCGGTCCCCACCCGATTTTCAGAAAAATGAGCCGCAAAAGATGGGGTCAATTGTTATATAAACATATTGACCATCATTTGAGGCAATTCGGGGTGTGATAACACGAATTAAGACGAATTACACGGATACGTTTAAAAGTGTTCGAAGCGTACTATTGTATGGAATACCCTCTTTCTCTTTCTGTTTCTGTTTCTCTTTCTCAGTCGCAAACCCAATCTCCTCTAATCCGTAAACTGTTATTCCAATTGATGCCTCACCATGATAAACCAATTGATTTCTAATTAATAATTCATTTTTCCCGCAACATCGATCATGTGAAAAATGTTTCAAATTATTTTAAACCGGTATTCGAGCAATTCGTCTTAATTCGTGTTATCTTTCCTTAAACAAGTCATCACATGAAAGTTCTAACCTTGATTGCAGCATTCCTGTTTGCTGCAGTTGTGAATGCACAGGATGCAAAAGCGGATACTTCATTAAACGAATACACAGGACAGTACAAATTCCCGGATGGAAGCGCTGTTACAAGCTGTGACGTGAGTGTTCAATCAGGTGAATTATTTATTTCATCAGCCATTGGTTCTGCATCGCTGACCAAGATCTCAAAAGATACCTTCAGCATCCCGAGCTACAACGGTAACGTATATTTCTACCGCACTGAGGGTAAAGTGTCAAAAATTAAAGTTGAAGTGGATACTTTGCTGCTGGAAGGAGAAAAAGTAGTGGGTATCGCTGGCGCTTACTATATACGGAACAGAGCATTGTTCACTAAACCGTAAAAGAGTTTACCTCCAGTCACATTTACTCACAGGGCTGACGCGTTGTATATCGCACATGGCTTTTTTGCTATGTGGTAGAAATTTTTATTGAATCCCAATGATGATACATATGCGCAACGTAATCATTGAATAACCATTCAAGCGTTCTCTCTACTCCATCATCATATTGTGCTGTAACGGGAATTAAACATTTATCCGCAGGCATATTTTCTATCACGAAAATAATTTGCTGGTTCAACGAAGTCCATAATTGCAGTAAATGATCGAGTGGTAAATCCTGGTAATGATTTACCGGGATAAGTTGTTCCTGCTGGTATGGAATGATGTTGTAGGGTTGAGGCGAGAATTGTGCTTCTGTAAACCGACGCAGGTTGTTGAGAGCAGAATCGATCAAATGACCGAGTACTTCCTTATTGGACCACTTGCCTGGTTTTCTATTCTTTAAATTATCGTATGATATTACATGATAAAAACGTGGAATTTCAACCATCGCCTGTTTCAATAAATCAACTGATGTAAATCGGTCTGCAGTTTCTGAGGCGTACCCTGATTTTGGAATCATGATTGCAGTTTTAGATTAACCTTGGCCCCCTTCGTTTTGCATAGGAGAATTAAGGGAAAATGTCAGCAGTATTAGATTGATTCGAAGATAATCGAAGCCCCCTGTCCGACTCCCACACACATTGTTGCAAGTCCGTTCCTCGCACCTCTCCTTCTCATTTCGTGCAGGAGTGTTGTGGAAATGCGTACACCACTGCAGCCAAGCGGGTGACCTATCGCGATGGCACCACCATTCACATTCACTTTTGTAATGTCCATTTTTAGATCGCGGATACAGGCAATGGATTGAGAAGCGAAGGCTTCATTTAATTCGATCAAGTCCATATCATCAATTGACAAACCGGCACGTTGCAAAGCTTTTTGCGTAGCAGGTACTGGACCAACACCCATCACAGCAGGATCCACACCTGCAACTGCCATTGATCTTATTTTAGCGATCGGTTTAAGATTAAATTGTTTTACAGCCTGTGCTGACGCAAGAAGTATAGCTGCTGCACCATCATTAATACCGGATGAATTTCCGGCGGTTACTGTTCCTTCTTTTGCAAATGCAGGTTTAAGCGATGCCAGTTTTTCTATTGATGTTTGCCGGGGATGTTCATCCGCTTCAAACAATACAGTTTGTTTTTTTTCATCCAGGATTTCAACCGGTACAATTTCATCAGCCCATTTACCTTCTGCAAGAGCAGCAAAATATTTTTGTTGCGATGACATGGCAAATGTATCCTGCTCCTCACGTAAAATATTCCATTGCTTCGCTACATTTTCTGCTGTCTCGCCCATTGTGAATGGGTAATGCAGGTCAGATAATCTTTGATTGATAAAACGCCAGCCGATTGTCGTGTCGAAAATTTCTGTTTGCCTTGCAAAGGGAGATTGAGCCTTGCCCATAACAAAAGGCGCACGCGTCATGCTTTCAACACCAGATGCAATAATAAGATCTGCTTCACCGGTCATCACCTGCCTTGATGCATTCATGATTGCATCCAACCCTGAGGCACAAAGTCTGTTAACCGTACTACCCGGAACTGTCGTTGGCAATCCAGCCAACAAAGCAGCCATTCTCGCAACATTCCTGTTGTCCTCTCCCGCCTGGTTTGCGCATCCTGTAATCACATCTTCAATCATTGATGGATCGATCGAATTATTTCGCTGCAACAAAAAACGAATCACATGCGCCAACAGATCATCGGGCCTGGTAAATGCAAGTGACCCCCCGAATTTTCCCACGGGAGAACGAAGCGCATCAATGACAAAAACTTCTTTCATGGTTCAAAAATATGTAGATGCGAATGGATTTAAGATTTAAGATTGCAGATCTAAGATTTTTTGGAAGACCCTTCCAAATAGAAATGCGAATAGAAACAGCTCACAATTTTGAAGAAATCTAAAATCTAAAATCTGAAATCTTCAATTTTTCAAATGGGGGCCCCGCCACTTTGTCAACTGCTGATGCAGTGCTCTCATATCCTTCGGTATGGATGCATCAATACTGAATTCCTTTCCCTCGAGATTGTTGAATTTCAAACTGGCAGCATGAAGTGCGAGTCTTGAGAGTATGGGTTGTTCTTCCACATCCTTGCCATGTTTAAATCGTGGTTTGATTGCAGATATAAAAACTGGTTTTGCATCACCATACAGGTCATCGCAAACAATTGGATGCCCAATGTGTTTCATATGAACACGTATCTGGTGCGTGCGACCAGAATGAATTTGAAATGCGAGAAAAGAATAAATGCCAAAATCATCTATGACCCTGTAGTCTGTTAATGATGCTTTGCCCTTTGCATGCGTTGTCATCACACCTTTTTTGTGCGGATGTTCCATTATGGGTGCATCTATGCTGCCCTGTTTTTCTGCAAGTGAACCGAGAACAAAATTTTTCTGTTTCGTGGTTTTCAAATTGAATAGAGAGGTGCTTGTGCGAATCGGCATTCTTAGCAAATACGATCACACCGCTTGTTTCCCTGTCAAGGCGATGTATGGTGAATATTTCACCATATCGATTTTTCAATAATGTTTTTAAAGAAATTTCAGTACCCGCACGATCAGGTATGGATAGAAGTCCTGCGGGTTTATTCAGGGCTACAAAATCTTCAGTTTCTTCCAGTATCAACGATGATACATTCATCTTTATCTTTTTCCCTTTCCAAAAAATTTCAATTCACGAACTTCCTTCTGGTTAAGAAATCTCCATTTTCCACGCGGCACATTCTTTTATGTAAGCCCGGCAAAAACAACCCTGTCGAGATTTATTACATCATAACCAAGATTTTCAAAAATACTTCTGACAATCAGTTTCCTGCAGCTGTGAATTTCAAGTC
>CAZCKF010000068.1:5904-10955 GCA_964499155.1 uncultured Chitinophagaceae bacterium | reverse complement strand
GGTGGAATAGTTGTAGTACATGAGAATCGTGGTTTAAATCCGCACATTGAAGATGTTGCAAGAAGAGCAGCACTTGCGGGATTTATAACGCTTGCACCAGATATGTTGTCACCACTTGGCGGCTACCCTGGTAATGATGATGAGGGTCGCACCATGCAATCCAAGCGTGACAGGAATCAAATGTTGGAAGATTTTATCGCTGGATATGAATATTTAAAAGATCATAAAGAAGCCAATGGAAAAATTGGTGTCGTTGGTTTTTGTTTTGGTGGATGGATAGCTAATATGATGGCCGTCCGAATCCCTGATCTTGCCGCATCTGTTCCATTTTACGGGGGACAACCACCGGTTGAAGACGTTCCAAAGATCAAAGCCCCTCTTATGTTGCATTATGCTTCGTTGGATACGAGAGTGAACGAAGGCTGGCCTGCATATGAAGCAGCGTTGAAAGAGAACAACAAAGATTATGTTGCCTACATGTACGAAAACGCGAATCACGGTTTTCATAATGATACAACACCGAGATATGATAAGGCCGCGGCTGAGCTTGCGTGGAAGCGAACTGTAGATTTTTTTGAAGAGAAATTGAATAAACTGCTCATTAAATAAATTTTTATAATAACACGGATTAGGTACGATTAAATTAAGATTTCACGGATAGATAAGCGGCATTTTCTCCATAGCCGCACTATGTGTGCATTTTCTATTGTTTCTATGTGTGGCTATGTGGTTTACTTTTTATCATTTAAAGAGTAATCAATTCAATAGCAACACCTTTATTAATCGTTTGATATACCACGCAATATCTTTCGGAAAGTTTCAACAAAGAACTTATTTGTTCGGATGTTGCATTTGATTCCAGATTAAGGTAGAGTCTTATTGATTTAAATCCTACGGGCGCTTCTTTCGATACACCCAATGTGCCACGAAAATCAAGATCACCCTCAGCTTTAATTGTTGCATCTGAAATTTCAACCCCAATGGCCGTTGCGACGGCGTTGAGTGTTACACCAAAACAGGCAACAAGCGCTTCAAGCAACATATCACCGGAACATGCGAGTGATCCGCTTCCACCTGTTGCAGGATGAAGTCCTGCTTCGATCAGTGCACGTCCAGTATCGACCTTGCAGGAAACGTTGTCTCCCAATTTTCCTGTCGCATTTAATGTAATGATTGCTTTCTCAGGATCATTTCGATATGATTCTTTCAGGGGTGCTTGCAGGGCCTTAAGTTCTTCTGCGGTAATCATAGGGCTAATATAAATTTTAATTGATTCCTGTAAGGTGAAAAGTGAAAGGTGAAAAGTGAAATCTCCATCAAATTATCATTTTAGTAATTAGGAGCGGGCATTCACCTTTCACTGTGTTGATTTTTAGCAGCTATTTGGTTGAGAACGGGTGAAATGTCAAAAGTGAAAAATGAAACCTCCATCAAAGAATCATTTTAATAATCAGGAGCGGGGCATTCACTATTCACCTTTCACTTTTCACAATGCTATTTTTATCTGCCATACAAATGAGAACGGGTGAAATGTCAAAAGTGAAAAGTGAAATCTCCATCAAAGTATCATTTTAGTAATCAGGAGCGGGCATTCACTATTCACCTTTCACTTTTCACTATACTATTTTTAACTGCCATTCAAATAAGAACGGACGAAATGTCAAAAGTGAAAAGTGAAATATCCACCGAAGTATCATACTAGGTAGTTAGGAGCGGGCATTCACTTTTCACTTTTCACATTTCACACATTAATAGGTCTCTCTCGAATTTTTAGAACTCATTCACTTTTCACTCAATCATTTTAGACTGACTGATTTAATGCAAATGCACATTCGGATTGGTAGGGTTAAACACACCATCCGGATTAAACTCCCAGACCCATGCATGCAACAGCCACAAACCAAATCCTGTGTTTCTGTCCCATACATCATCATTTCCTGTAAAACCTTCAGGAGCATTTACAGACATGGTTAGCGGCACTGCATATTCAACAGCTACCAGTCGCATACTTCCATTGTGTTCTTTGTTGTACACCAGGATTTCAGGTTTGCGATAATCAAAATTGCCATCAACAAGCGTTGACTTCAGGTAGTGGTGACCCATTTCTTCAACCACGACATTGATATCGGCGTAACCATCTTTGATGGCATTTTCAATCTTCCTGTACCGAGCTGTCGCTGCGCGTGCCTGCTGTAATTCCCATTGTGTCTGCCAGGCAAGACCTGTGTATTCATCCACCACATTTCCTTCATTGGGTTCTGATTTTGTCAGCGTCGCATCAGTTTCAGCTGTTGTAACTGTTTCTTTTTGGCATCCTGCTAAAAATAAACTGGCCACAAGCATGAATGCAAATAAACTGACAGGGAGAGCAAAGCGATTTTTGTCGCAGCGCTGGCTGCGTGATTTTGGTTTCATGTGTTAATATTTAAAGGTTGGAAAAACTATTGCTGGGGAGAGCGTGAGTAGAGTGATAGGTGAAAAGTGAAAAGTGAAAAGTCAATTCTCCATTAAAAAGGAATGATTGTTACGAAGCGTATTTTACATTTCACCTTTCACTTTTCACATTTCACTTTTCACTTTTCACCAAATCTTAATTGGCTGTTGCAGGACTGATCACCGTTGCAATCTCCGTTATATTATTCACCGGAAATCCTCCTTTCTTCGCATGTTCGCGGATGATCTCTTCATTCTCTGCTTTATAAATGCAGAATATTTTGTTTTTGGTAACATAGCTGTGAACCCATTCGATCTTTGGTCCGAGTTCTTTTAGTACTGAGCAGGATTTTTGTGAAATACCCTTCAATTGTTCAGGTGTGAATTTACCAGCTTCAGGTATTTCTCTTTCGATCACATACGATTTCATAACAGGGGTGTTTTTGTTTTTTTCAGTTGAAGATGTTGTTTGGCTAAAGGAAGTAATTCCTGCGAAAAGCATCACTGCAATCAGGAGTGTGCATTTGTTTGCGATAAGTTTCATAACGTTTTGTTTTTTTGGTTAAGTGATGGAGTAAAAGTAGTGACCACCAACCCCTGGGATATGTAACAAATCATGCAACAAATAGCACACATGAAGGACAAATCGTGCAAAAAATGGTAAAATTTGGTCACAGAGGGGAATTGCCGGGATGAACTTAGTGCGTTCCCTGCATTGCTGCTGGTACGGTGAAATGTCAAAAGTGAAAAGTGAAATCTCCACCAAAGGAACATTTTTGTAATTAGGAGAGAGAGCATTCACTTTTCACTATTCACATTTCACTTATCAATTCAATTTCTCCAAAGTAAAAGATGTTGTTCTAATTACATGCATTGTATAGTTTCAGTGAAATGTCAAAAGTGAAAGGTGAAATCTCCACCGAAGAAACATTTTTGTAATTAGGAGAGAGCATTCACTTTTCAATATTCACTTTTCACTCAACTATAAGACTGCTCCAAAGTATAAGAGACTGTTCTATTTACATGCATTGTAAAGTTTCAGTGAAATGTCAAAAGTGAAAGGTGAAATCTCCACCGAAGTATCATTTTAGTAATTAGGAGAAGGCATTCACTTTTCACTTTTCACTCATTAATAGGTCTCCCTCGAAATTTAGAACTCATTCACTTTTCACTCATTAATAGGCCTCCCTCGAATTTCAGAACTCATTCACTATTCACAACATCTTACAGTAGATCTACATACTCGTTGGGAAGTAACCCATACTTCTTTTTAAAGCATTTAGTATAGTAGGACGGACTTGTAAACCCCGATTCAAACGTGATTTGTGCAATTGAATAGCGTCTTTTTTTCAGCAGCTCTTTAGATTTTTCCAGGCGGTAATCTTTAAGAAGCTGATTGGGTGATAATCCGGTGAGCGCAACTGTCTTCCTGTAAAGTTGCGACTGGCTCATGGTTGTTGCGAGGCTGTAATTTTCAATATCAAATTCGGGTTCCTGGTAATGTTGTTCAAGAGAAGAGAATAATACATTCAGCAGGTCCTCATCTTGCGGAGAGATGATATTTACATCAGTATCTTTTTTCTGGAATAAATCTTTTGCAACAAGTTCTTTAACAGAAGAAGAAACGCAAATGTTTGAATTTCCGTGTACGGTGCACATGTATTCCGCGAGGCGAATGGTATCCCCAAACAGGCTGTTGCTTTTTTCAATGGGTTCTCCTGCATTGATGCTCATCTTCATTCCTGTTGCTTCTGTTTCTTCAGTTGAAAATTCTTTTTGAATATCCAGTGCGCAATTCACTGCCTGAGTTGCTGATGAAAATGATATAATAAAACCATCTCCGTGGTGTTCTGCTTCGCGACCTTCGTGAACCGAAATATTTTTTCTGATGATGCGATTCAGGTTAGTAATTCTTTCTTTTGTTTTTTCCTCACCATCTATATGTTTTTGCAAAACCGGGTCTGTGATTTTTGTAACCAGCAGGATGCGAAAAGAGGGGTCGTGAAAAATTTTCAACCCATCAGTGACTGAAGCTTCAGACGGATCATAAATGCGACCGAGGAATGATTCCACAAGCGTGCTGTTAACCTCAATGATCTTATTGGGGATGAGGCCGTGAGCTTTTCCATGCAACGTGGAAACAGATTCCTTATCAGGTGCCTCAATCAAACAAAACACGTTTTCACGCTGTTCGTCGATCCAATAGGTCATGCATTTGCATTTATATTCTTCCTGCAATCCCAGGTCGAGTTTGTGTGCTTCAGCAACGGCTTTCGCTGTTACGCCAGGGATGGTATGTACGTCCATGAAAATGGGCATGGGGAAATGATTGGTCTGAAGATAATATTAATGTGAATGATTCAAAAAGATTACAATAAGGAATGATATCAAAAAAACAGCCTACCAGTTTTTCTGATAGGCTGTAATTATTAAAAAGCAATTGGTTATCTAATGTTTCACCACCTGCTGTCTGAACCTTCTTCCATTTACAAACGCTTCCAGAATATAAGTTCCGTTACTGATTGTACGGGCTGAAAGATTCATTGTAACAGCTTGGCTGGCATCACCCTTTTGTGATTTAACGAGCCTTCCCTGGGCATCATAGAGGTTGAGCAACA
>CAZCKF010000068.1:0-5894 GCA_964499155.1 uncultured Chitinophagaceae bacterium | reverse complement strand
AAACGGATGCTGATGTTATCCCTGAAAGGATTTACCACCACCATTTTCTGCAAACCATCTGTGCTCTCTTTTGCTTCAACCATTGGATTGTTACCAAGGTTGTTGAATTGTCTGCCTGGCATACCCGCACCAAATCCACCGAATCCATTGTCGAATGTGAATGTTAGGGTATAACCATCTCCAAATGTTCCGCGAACTGGATTGCCAACTGTTTGTACAGTTCCATCGTTGTTCGGCTGAGCATTTGATGCAGTGACCTCACTGATATGACCAGAAGTTTTTACGATCTGGATATCTTCCCATTTGTTCTTCGTTGCAGCTTCCCATCCGGCTTTCTCAGCGGCAGTGAAATACAGTGTGATCTCATACATGCCGGCTGAATTTGCAGACGCAGGTGTTACGAAGAATGTTTTATCCATGAGGAAATTCTTCTTATTGCTGTTCCAGAATTTCTGAGCACCAGTTCCTGCCCTGTCTATTTTGATCTCTGTGCAACCATAGTCGTGTTCAGACAAATTACGTATGCGTGCTATGATCTCACCGGCTGCACTGTAATAATAAATGTCATTGTATGAATCCAGGTGTTCTGTGCCTGCTGAATTGAGTGCAGTTGCAATAACAGTCTGGAAGGTTGTGATGTTGAATGTTACATCTGGTCTTGCCCCACCTGTAAATCCAAATGTTGCTGCCGGAAGCGCACATCCTGCTGCATTGTCAACGCGATCAAAATGGCAAAGGTTGATACCTGCTGTTCCAGCCACATTATCAGTTGCTGTACCTGTTGCATTATCATAACAGATGTCAAGTAATACATTCGAAACACCATCCCAGGTAAACACACTGGAAAGAGCAAATGAATTCATGCCCAATGTTGTTGTGTAATTCACGGGACCATACACAGTTGTTGCACCAGGTTCAAAAGTTCCGAATCCTGTACCAGAGCTGGATGTATTTTTCATCTTAATGGTAAATCCTGTGTAAGGCGCAGTGCTGTTTTTAGATACAACATTGAAAGCAAGAGAATTAATATTTCCTGCACGGAATCCCTGTTCCTTTAATTCAGAAGCGAGATACAAAATTTGTGTTCTTGCATCAGAGAACTGACCACGGAATGGTTGTGTTACTGATGTTGTACCGGTTCCGATTGTTGCAGTTAGGTTTTGTGAAACCTGAGGTGCTTCGTTGTCACCATTGTCATCAATTGTTACCACATGCGTATCGGGTTCCCCTGCAGTTGCATTTGTGCTTCCGCTGATTGTGAAACCAAGCGTGAATGATTCCTGTGGTTCTACTTCTGCATCATCATACACACGAATCTTGATTTCTTTTACTGCAGTTTCTCCGCCAGTATAAAGATGCTGATCAGAAGGATTATCAAAATTGCCATTCGTTGTAAAATCAAAATCGACGCCTCTTCTTGCTGAGCCACCAGCATTTACATGATAAGTAACAAGTGCATCACCTTCAGCAGGATTGATGATACCTGTTTTTACAGTATATAATTGATAAGGGCGGCAACCCTGTTCAAAAGAAGGATCTTCTTTTGCTGTAGTGGATGATGTAACAAAACGAATCTCAGGATCTGTTGTCATTGAGATTGTAGCAGTGAACAATCCACGTCCGTGTGTTGCAGCAACAAGCGTATTGTCAGACGCGCGCAATTTCAACATATCAGTTCTTACGGTTGGAAAACCAGGATTTGGTTTCCACACCGTACTTGCACCATCTACCTGTTCAGTGGAATAAATACCGGCTTCTGTTGCAAGAATGATCTGGTCGTCCTGGCCCGGTACAATTATCGCCCAACGTACTGGCATATCAGGAAGATTGCCATCGATCGCTGTCCAGCTTGTACCACCATTGGTTGTATACCAAACATTGTTAACTCCAAAGTTTGAGAATACTGCAACGAGTACATTATCAGATGAACCTGTATTAACACAGTTTAAGAAACCATTTGAAAATCCGGAACCTGATATATCTGTTACGTTTGCATCAACTGTTGCTGTAGTAACTGTATTGGCATTATCCAATCGCAATAATTTACCCGTACTACCACCAATGAAAACCCGATTAGGTGTATAAGGGGAAACTTTAAAAGCAGATGCATTGCTCGCTACTCCATTTTTTAATAATCCCGCAAGTGTAATGGTTGTACTTGTATTGGCTGCAGCAGTGTTCGCATTCAACCAGCGGCGAATCGCCCTGTTGGGAGCTGCGCTTACTCCATTACTTGCATACATGATATTTTGTGCATCGTCGTAATCAAAAGGATTAACGAATAATCCCTGTGTGCCTGACAAATTCAGTTGACTCCAGGTTTGCCCGCCATTTGTACTGCGGCGATATTGATTGAATACATAACTGCCAAATTGAATGGCAGGATTTTGCTGGTTGATGTGCACAAAGCATCCATCACCACCTGTTACTTCCATCGATGGACCGATACCATCATACTTTAATTGATGTACGCCATTATCCTGTGTTCCACCAATCAAATATGGACTTCCGGCATCGGGGTGAATGGCTGCAGAATAGAATTGCTTGATTGCAAGATTCCTGTTCTTATCAGCCCATGTCACACCATTGTTCCTGGAAAGGAAAAGTCCACCATCACAACCGATCAGCAATCTTGTTTCACCATCTTTCTTCCACCACTGCATGAAATGATGATCTGCGTGAACATACGGAGCTGTAGTAACCCAGAAGGTCGCGCGCGTCCATGTTCTTCCGCTGTCCAGAGAACGATACGCATCAAGTCCGCCTGCCATCAATTCCCTGATGTTGTCAGGATTGATTGAAAGTGTCAGGTTGTACCACGCTTGCTGGCTTCCTAAGCCACCCGGAAGAATAATAGTATTTCTTTTTGTAAATGTTAATCCACCATCAAGTGACATATAGCAACTGTCAGTATTTGCACCAGTATTAGCCGTTATTGCAAAAACAGTATCTGCTACTGCTGCAATTTCCATACGAATGGCTGCTGTTCCAGATGGACGAATGCCCGTTGCCTGCGTCCATCCTGCCTGTGTAACATTTGCAGGATCACTAGTAACGAATAATCTCACTGTCGTTCCCGGAGCACCCGTTGCATAGCCGAAGCTTGCATATAATTTTCCTGTACTGCTTAATTCGAAATCCGTACATGTTGCCTGCGCTGTTGTAGTACCAACTGTTGTTGGTGTAATGTTTGTCCAGGTAGCGCCACCATCTTTTGAACGAACAAGGCCGCTCAATTGCAAAACTGGTGCTGCTGTTGGTCTCAATGCGGCATAAAGATTTCCATCATTGTCAACCACGAGGCGGAATGAACGGATGAATGTTGCGGTTGATGGAAGATGATTCCATGTTGTACCGGCATCAGTTGATTTCCAGATACCTCTTCCAAGTACCGCATCCGCATTGCTTGTTCCTTCACCTGTACTGAAATACATCACTGAAGGATTTGTTGGATCCTGTGCGATATAAGAAATAGCGAGGTTATCGAAATAATCATCGATGGCCTGCCAGTTTGGAACAGACGACATAAAATTGGTACACTTCCACAATCCACCAGCGATACCACCAACAAAAACAGTATTTCCGGTTGGATCATTTAATGTATCAACAAGTACTGCGCGCACACGACCCGAAGTATAATTTACACCTGCACGTGTATTACCATTACTTGGCCCGAGAGAATCGTAAGTAGGACCGCGTTCAACCCAAAGTAAGTTTGACTGACCACGCGCGTACAACATTTGCTGTTTTAATTCTTCTGTATAATCCATTGCAGAAGCAAGACGATCGAAGGGCACATAATCCAACTCAGGATCCCTTGTTTTTTCAAACTCAAGCAAAGCTCTTTCGGCGGGGCCGTCATAGCCTTCTTCTTTTTCTTCACGCTGCGCTTCATCAGTAGCAACAGGTAATTTGTCATTTTGCTGACAAGAAATAAAAATGCATGTACACAACAGTATACATGCAGACACGTACATTTTTCTCATTGAAAAGCAGTTTAGTTTTTGGGATTAGGAAGTTAAGGGAAATAAGCATCCAAAATCATCGAAAATCTACGTTGACAGCGGATTTGTGGGAAAGATTAAGAATTGTTGATATGTGTCAAGGAGGATGTACGTTATACGATGTACGATGTACGATGTGCAATGAAGAAGCCGGTGGAATAGGAGCTTATTTTGGGCTTATTACAAAGTATAGAGTATTCCCGAGGGTGTACGTTATACGATGTACGATGTACGATGTGCTCTGCCGGAGCATGTAGATACCTCGTTTTCTATAAAGCATATTACGAAGCATTGGACATTGGATATTGGACATTGGATATTGGACATTGGACATTGAGAAATGTACGATGTAATGTGCACTGCAGAAGCCGGTGGAATGGGAACAAATTCGGCTTATTATCAAGTATTGAGTATTTCGAAGAATATAAGATCTATGATGTACGATGTAGTATGTAGAGTGTAAAACCCTGAGACGGCTGAAATTTTTTAGATATTTTATAATTCCAGAATCGACACCAACGAAGCATCGCCAGCTAAATATTTCTAAAAAACCTTCAATAAGATTTCACAGACAAAAATTTCTACAAACCACATCGTACATCGTATATCGTACATCGTACATCATTTCGTTGCTTCAATAATAGGAGCCCGATCATAATACGTAATCAGCCTGTCTATTTTATCATCATCACCAAAGTGATTATCATGGTGTACCCAGAATGTAACACTCTTGCCGGTTTTATATTTCGCTTCTACCTTGTACCAGCTAAGCACCCATGTGCCTTTCAGATCCGGGCCCTGTTGAGGTTTATTTATTTTAACAGGCAAGAAGATTTCACTGGAGAATTTCAACGATTCAATCACATTTGCAAACCTGTCTTTCCAATATTTTACAATTGCTGCTTTACCTGCAACACTGTCGCCTGCTGACCAAACATACACTGCATTATCTGAAAGATCCTCAGCCCATTTGTCGACATTACCAGCCTGGAAAGCTGCCTGCGAAGCCTTTATTCTTTCTGTGTATTTCGCATCTGCAAATTCAGCAGGAGCGGGTTCTTTGTTACTGGAAGATGCATCTGTGGCGGCATCTGAGGACGTAACATTAGGACTTGCATTGTCATTGCATGACATGATCACTGCAGCACAGATCATGCTGATGAAAATTTTTTTCATTACTGTGTTTTTTTTGGTGACTTAATTTGAGCGCGGAAGTTTCTGTAGAGGGGATAGTTCAATTCAAGAGGTACCCTGAAAATAATGTTTTTATTTGTTTTGTGAATAATTTATTAATATCCCAGAGTGATAAATGCCCCGGGATTAATCAATTATTTCGGTCCGAATGTGCACGGATTTTGCATAAAAAAGGAATGCGTTATATATCCATTTTGATCCTTGTAATTTTTTGCAATTGTAAAAATGATGCAACCACAGCCCCAAATGTTTCGGATACCCAGGTGAATGCCAATTCAAATGATTCTCTTCGCGACGACACAAAAGATGACTCTGTTATTATCGCTGAACCCAAACCTGTCGAACATTTGATTCGACCTGGCGAACACAACCTAACACTGCAATGGATCAGTTGGGATCACCCGGGAAAAATTACAATTACTCCAATTGACAGCGGATGGTACAGCGCTAAAGGAGAACAGCTAGGTCGCAATAACGATGATTACCTGCGGATAGACGGAAGAATAAAACCTTTAAATAAAAATGAGCTGGTATTTGAAGGCAGGGTTGAACACCGCACATCAACAACCAATCATGGAAAGCCATGTATCAAGGAGGGTTCACAATTGTTCAAATCAACAAAGGGCAGGAAATACTGGCGGATGCAGGATATGATTAATTGTGAAGGCGGGTTGCTGACGGATTATATTGACATAT
>CAZCKF010000067.1:6472-10984 GCA_964499155.1 uncultured Chitinophagaceae bacterium | reverse complement strand
AGTTCGATGGCGGGAAAATGGAATGAACCGAGGATTAAATTTCAAAACAACCATTATACACTGCCCAACAATGTGTATGCACGTGCAATGATCGCAGGGGCATTTTCAGATTATGATCCACTGGATACAGGACGTGTATCTGCGAATTCAAAAGTTGAATTTCGAATCGAGGGGGAGGCTCCATGCAGAAGAGCTGTTATTACTTATTATCAATTGCCATTATGGCCAGGATTAACTCGAACCTGTCATCAACAGCAAACGAATACTAGCCAGATCGTTTTGTATGAATCAACGAACATCATTGATGTTTTTGTAAAAGATCATGTTCCTTGTATTGGTAGTAACGAAGGTTACAGCACCATGGGCTTGCAAAACTGGGATCGCAATTATGCAGTTGCAGACAGAAATCACAATGGTGATCGATGGGGTGGAGTTGACCTAAATGAAGGATGGAGATTCGAACCTTATGGAGGAAGTTCATTGCTTGTAAGTGCAGATCTGTATTTAAATGGAACTACAATTGTTGGATCCGGAAATATCAGGCCACTTCCCAATGGTGAACTGGAAGTAAGTTTCCCCAATATATGCCCTCCGGTCAATAATAATTTTTATGTGCTTCGTGCAGTGTATAATGGCTGTGATGGCAATGGCAGTTTTGAGATTACAGATACGGCCTGGATAAATAAAACAAATTCATTGGCTGCAACTGCAGAAGTGGAACCCGCAGCCTGTGCAAGTAATACCGGAATCATTACGATTGAGGTGCCTCCAGGTCTTGGTACACCACCCTATACATATTCAATTGGAGGACCGGTGCAATCTTCAAATGTTTTTTCAAATCTTGCTCCCGGTAATTATTCCGTGGTGGTTTCAGATGCTGGTAATTGTTCAAGCACGATAGATGTAAATGTTCCAACTTTTAATCCGCTTGCAGTTTCGTTTGAAATTGAAGATGCTTCCTGTAATGGTTCATCCGATGGTTCTATAACCGTAGTTGCTTTGCGTGGGAGGGAACCATACCAGTATTCAATTAATGGCGGACCCCTGCAACCCAATAATGTATTCAGAAATCTTGCACCTGGTAATTATGTTTTCACGGTAAGAGATGCAAATGGATGTGTCAGGGGGAATGTGCGTGCGACTGTAAATCCGGGGCCACCATTGACCACTACACATACTGCAATCAATGTTAATTGTTTTGGTGGAAGTAATGGATCCATAATTATTGCTCCACCCACATTTGGAACACCGCCATTTAGTTATTCAATTGATGGAGGCACTTACCAGTCCTCAAATGTTTTTGCAAACCTTACAGCAGGGAATTACAATATTCTTATTCGTGACAACGGTGGTTGTACAGGACAGATCTTTGCACGTGTACAACAACCTGAAGTATTATTTGCTGCGGCCACAGTTTCGCCTGTGCGTTGCAACGGAGAATCGAATGGTCGTATTGATGTAATTGGATTTGGCGGAACTTTTCCATACCTCTATTCAATTGACGGAATTAATTTTCAGTCATCGCCCACTTTTAATGTGGGGGCAGGTATTTACAATATTACCATTCGTGATGGAAATAATTGTACGGCAACCACACGTGCGATTGTAACACAACCGGCCATTCTAAGAGCAACAGGCATTGCTTCAAATGCAACGTGTAATGGTGGCAATGATGGAAAAATTACTGTGACTGCTTCAGGAGGTAATGGCAATTATGAGTATTCTTCTGATGGAGTCAATTTCCAGGCTTCAAATGTTTTGAATGTGCCTCCAGGAAATTTCACTGTTTTTGTCCGTGACCAGCAAACATGTTCTGCAAGCTTTGATATTGTTGTTGGAATGACGAATGATCTTGTTTTATCGCCAGCACCTGATACAAATCTCTGTGAGGGAACATCAATAGAGTTATCAGTGAATTCAAATGCGAATCAATATGCGTGGACACCAGTGACTGGACTCGACAATCCAAACATTCAAAATCCATTTGCATCACCCGTGGTCAATACAGAATACATAGTAAGAGCTACTTATGGCCGGTGTGCAATAACTGATACAATATTTGTTACAGTGAAACCGGCACCGATTTCAAATGCTGGTATTGATGGAGATATTTGTTCCGACAGTTCATTTGTTTTGCAGGGATCGGGTGGAATTGAGTACCACTGGAGTCCATCACTTTATCTGGATGATCCAAAAATTCAGAATCCAACAGCAACACCTGATGTTACAACACAATATTCTTTGCATGTAATTGGTTCGAATGGTTGTCGTTCTATTGTTCCTGATTTTGTGGATGTTTACGTTACTCCTCCTGTGGTCATTCATGTTTTTCCAAAGGATACAATTGTTTCAGAAGGTGATGTGATAATGTTGCGCGCAATTTCAGGAGCAACTGATTATGTGTGGACACCTTCAACCGGGCTTTCAGATTCACGCATTGCGAATCCGATTGCAACGGTGAACAGTGCGATACAATACAAAGTATTTGGAACTACTTCCGCTGGCTGTAGTGGTGAAGCCACTGTTAACATAAAAGTTTACAAAGGACCCGATTTGTATGTTCCTACAGCATTCTCACCAAACAGAGATGGTAAGAATGACATTTTTAAACCGTTCCCCGTTGGTATTAAAGAATTAAAATATTTCCGCATTTACAACCGTTGGGGCCAACTGGTCTTCAGTACAACCACACTCAATGCAGGATGGGACGGCCGACTCAGCGGCCGTGACGAAGCACCCGGCGTATATGTATGGATGGTACAGGGTGTAACAAAAGAAGATAAACTGATCACGAAAAAAGGAACTGTTACCCTTGTCAGATAATTTTTCTCTCCTGAATTTCTCCAAACTTTTCTCAAATTTTATTATTAAGCTTCATGTATTTTCCTGAGTAATTGTTTAGCAGTATTGATGTACATCAATAGACATAATAATAGACGTAATAATTAGCGTTAATTGGCTTTAATTGGCGTAGTAATTAGCGTTACCCTATTTTTGCCCGGCTAAACTATTACCATGGTCGACGTTATTCTTGGATTGCAATGGGGTGATGAAGGAAAAGGGAAAATTGTAGATTATTTCGCTCGCAATTACGACATCATTGCAAGGTTCCAGGGAGGACCGAATGCAGGCCATACTTTGTATGTAGAAGATAAAAAGATTGTACTGCACCAGATTCCTTCTGGAATATTTCATGAAAAGAATATTAATCTGATCGGGAACGGGGTTGTATTGGATCCAGTCACGCTCAAAAGAGAATGCAGAACGGTAGAATCTTTTGGTGTCAATCTGAAAAAGAATTTATTTATTTCAGAACGTGCACATCTTATTCTACCCACGCACCGGGCAATTGATAAGGCTTCTGAATTATCAAAGGGAAATCAGAAGATTGGTTCAACGCTGAAAGGTATTGGTCCAACCTACATGGACAAAACAGGCAGGAACGGTCTTCGTGTTGGTGATCTGCTGGACAAATCATTCACCACTTCTTACATCAAATTGCGCCTAAAGCATCAGCGACTGCTCGACAATCACGGCTTTACAGAAGATATTTCGGCATGGGAAGAAGAATTTTTTGAAGCAGTGGAGTTTTTAAAGGAGTTGAATATTGTCAATGGTGAATATTTCATACATGATCATATTCGAAAAGGGAAGAAAGTATTGGCAGAAGGAGCGCAGGGTAGCATGCTTGATATTGATTTTGGAACGTTTCCATTTGTTACGTCTTCTAATACAATTTCGGCAGGTGTGTGCAGCGGACTTGGTGTTTCGCCCCAAATGATTAAGGAAGTAATTGGCATTACAAAAGCTTATTGCACGCGGGTAGGCGGCGGACCTTTTCCAACCGAGCTCGAAGATGAAACTGGTGAACAATTAAGAAAAACCGGTAATGAATTTGGTGCAACAACGGGTCGCCCCCGACGTTGCGGATGGATCGATCTTGTTGCTTTGCGGTTTGCTTGTATGATCAATGGTGTTACAAAAATTGTAATGACAAAGGCAGATGTGCTTGATGCTTTTCCAGATCTCGAGATATGCACTGCATACAAGATTGATGGAAAAGAGTTAGCGGAAGTTCCATTCCAGATGACAAAAATGGATATTAAGCCTGTGTACAAACGGTTCAAGGGGTGGAATACTGTAACTGAACATATTAAAAAAAGCAAAGAACTTCCATCTACCATGAAGGAATATGTTGCTTTCATTAATGACTATCTTGGAGTGAAGGTTCATTACATTTCTAATGGCCCGGGCCGGGATCAGATCATTTCAGTTGAATAAATCGCTGATTTATAGCCTAAAAAAATAAAATTTATAAAATTTGGCGGATTAAAAACTTCGCCGAAATTTTACATTCATAACCCCTATTGCATTATGGCAAAAAAATCGATAAAGCCAACCAAATCCTCAGGGAAAGCTAATCCTGATCCCGGAAAAGAATTGAATGGCAAAAGCGCAAGCAAATCAAAGAAACAGGTAGAAGATGATGAAGAAGAAGATGATGATCTCGAC
>CAZCKF010000067.1:0-6462 GCA_964499155.1 uncultured Chitinophagaceae bacterium | reverse complement strand
AAAGCATCAGCTAAGTCTGGTAAGGCTGCATCAAAAACCAAAGGAGATGATGAAGATGCAGATGATGGAGATGAAGATGAAAAAGATGATTGGGAAAAGGTAGATGAGGAAGATACATGGGATCCTGACTTCGAAGAATTTGATCTTCCAAAATCAAAAGTGAAAAAATCTCCTGCCGGTAAAAAAGGTGCAGAGGAAGAAGATGATTTTAAATTTGACGAAGACTTCAAAGACCTTGACCTTTTTAATGAAAAGGGCATAGATGATGATGAAGAAGATTTCTGAGTTATAAAACCTTGCTTATCGAAAAACATTCACAAGAATTCCCCGGAAGAAATTATCTGGAAATAAAAGAGAAAATGTTGAACTGGTTAAAACAGTTCAACATTTTTTGTTTGCTGGAAAATCATGCATATACAACTTACCCTTCACTAACTGAGACAATTGTAGCAGTCGGTTGCAAAAACAATTATTCAGCAAATGCCGGCAAGGCGCTTGAAGGCCTTCAACAGTATTTACAAAAAGGCAAATGGTATTTTGGTCATTTAGGGTATGATCTAAAAAATGAAATTGAAATACTTCATTCCAATCATCCCGATAATATTGGTTTTCCTGACATACATTTTTTTGAACCTGAAACTGTGATTGAATTCACCGGTAACGATATGATCATTCACGGTGATGACCCACAGAAAATTTTAAATGATATTCTGCAGCAAACCAAAATTCCTGCTTGGGTTTCAGTTTCGAATAATGTCACTTCTTCTTTTTCACAAGAGGATTACATAAACAGTGTTGAAAAGATTAAAAGCCACATACTGCGTGGTGATTGTTATGAATTGAATTTTTGCATTGAATTCAATAGCACACAAAAAGCTGATCCCTTTTTCATCTATCAAAACCTAACAGCGCTCTCTCCTAATCCATTCAGTGCTTTTTATCGCCTGCATGATAAATATGTTTGTTGCGCAAGTCCTGAAAGATTTCTTTGCCAGAAAGGAAATAAATTAATTTCTCAACCCATCAAGGGTACATCCAAACGACAAAATGATCCTGCAGCAGATGAAACAGCCCGTAAAAAATTATTTGAAAACAAAAAGGAGCGGGCTGAAAATGTAATGGTTGTTGATCTTGTAAGAAATGATCTGTCGAAGGTTTGTGAAAATGGCAGTGTACAGGTGGATGAGCTGTTTGGAATTTATACATTTCCCCAGGTTCACCAAATGATCTCCACGGTATCGGGTGTGCCTGCTAAAAATGCAACGTTTTCAGCAATTATTCGAGCATTGTTTCCAATGGGATCCATGACGGGGGCGCCTAAAAAAAGCGTGATGTCATTGATTGAAAAATATGAAAGATGCCGACGTGGAATATTTTCCGGGTCCATAGGTTATATAAGACCTGGTGGAGATTTTGATTTGAATGTTGTGATCAGGAGTCTCCTGTACAATGATACCCCTGAGCCAATATCCTACCCGGGTGGGTCTGCCATCACCGGCTATAGTGATCCCGAAAAAGAATGGGATGAATGTTTATTGAAAGCAGAGGCCATAAAAAAAGTCCTGGCCTTGACTGACCAGGACTGACTCCATATATAAATGTTGGCTTATCGTGTAGTACGTGCGGCTGCATTAGCTGCACCCAGCGTCACCTGTATTGATTCATTCAGGATGCTGTATTTCTTTGCAAGAAATAAATCAAGCTTTTCAGAAGGCAAACGCAGATCATAGTTACCGCTCAACGCGATCTGGTGATCAAAGTTTGGATTCAACCTGTTGAATTCTGTAATATCCATAGCGAGATGCTTGCTGATCACAATGGAATTGTATTTACCACTGATTGCAAGGTTGCGCATATTAGCATCAACTGGTTCAGTTACGGGACCGCTCGCTGCAGTAGCTGTAGCTGAAGCAAAAGCAAAATTCTTAGTTTCTTCCTTAGTCAGTGTTGTTAAACCACCCTGACCTTCGAGGATGTAATGAGTGGCGATAAACTTCTTTACATGATTTCTTGATTCTGTTGGCAGGTATTTCTGCAGGGTCCAGAAATCACGGCTTCCGCTCTTTTTGATCGCTGTGTATACTTTACCTGGTCCGCCATTATAAGCAGCAAGAACAAGCAGCCAGTCACCAAACTGATCAAACAGATTAGTCAGGTACTTTGCAGCAGCATGAGTACTCTTATAATAATCTCTGCGCTCGTCAACCCTTCCATTTACTACCAACCCGAGTTCGCGACCAGTCTCAGGCATAAACTGCCATGGACCAACGGCACCAACCCATGAGGTAGCTGAAGATTTCAGATTAGACTCAATTACAGCCAGGTATTTCAACTCCACAGGAAGACCATGAAGTTTCAACACAGCATCCATCATATCGAAATAGGGCTTTCCCCAGCCTCTCAGCTTGGAAAGGTTTGCTGTTTCCTTCTTCATATAATCCTGTACGAAACTTACAGCCTTTGGATTAAGCTGGCTGAACTGTACACCTGTTTCTGTAGTATGAATGAAAAGGTCTTTAAATGCTGATTTCGGATCAACGATCTTCAACGAGTCTGTAACGACGGTAGTATCACCAACCACGTGGGTAGATGGTTTTACGCCTTCTCCATCAACTGCTGAAGTTTTCGTTAACGATGAAATCCCATAAATGACGAACAATAAAAGTGTTTTTACCATAATTACGTTTTAATTCCACAAAATCGATTCTACTGTTGCTACTCTTACTCACTCTCTTTTTCTCCTACTTTGATTGTTGCATCCATTCTCTGGAAATGCGTAGCAAAGATACCTCATTTTGATGGTTTGAGATCAATTGTAGACCGTATGGGACACCTATACTATGGTTAAAAAGCGGTAGTGATGAGGCGGGTAATCCTGTCAGATTTGCATAAACCGTGAAGATATCGGCGAGATACACAGCGAGCGGATCAGTAAGTTTTTCGCCGATCTTAAAAGCAGGGCTTGGTACAGTGGGCAGGATCAGAAAATCTACTTGATTGAAAACAAGTTGACTGTGGTCAAGGATGCGTCTCCTTAACTGTTGCGCTCGCTGGTAGTAAGCATCATAGTAACCCGTACTCAATACGAAGGTTCCAAGCATGATCCTCCGCCTGACCTCGCTGCCAAAACCAGCAGACCGGACAGCAGCATAATAATCTGTTAAATGGGTTTTTTTCTCCTCAATTCGATACCCATATCGAACCCCATCATAACGAGAAAGATTGGATGAAGCTTCTGCTGTGGTTAAGATGTAATAAGTTGGAACGATATAATCAATCAATGCAAATGAAATGGGCATTAGCTGAAACCCTTGCTTGGTAAGCGTTTCAAGGTATTGATTCAGATTGTTTTTTATTTCTTCATCAAGGGAAGGATGATCCAACGCTTCTTTTATGTAACCTATTCTTTTCTTCTCGTTCGGTTTGTTGATTTCTTTTAAATAATCTGGAACATCATCATGCGAAACAGTGCTGTCAAATTCATCAGCTCCACTGATTATTTGTAAAACAAGAGCTGCATCATCTACTGATTTGGCAAGAATACCGATTTGATCAAACGATGATGCATAAGCGATTAATCCGTGTCGCGAAATTCTTCCATATGTTGGCTTGATTCCAAAGACACCACAGAAATCTGCAGGTTGTCGCACAGATCCACCTGTATCACTGCCAAGTGCGATCATGCACAAATTTGCTTTGACTGCTGCTGCGGAACCGCCTGATGATCCACCCGGGACACGTGATTCATCTACTGGATTTTTTACGGGACCATAAAACGAATTTTCATTGGTAGATCCCATTGCAAACTCGTCACAATTATGCGTACCGATAATAATCGCGTCTTCGGCGATCAATCGTTCAACAGCGGTGGCAGAAAAAAGCGAGGAAAAATTTTGCAGCATTTTTGAAGCGGCAGTGACCGGATGATCTTTGTAACAGATCACATCCTTTATTCCCACGACAACACCATGTAATTTTCGGAGGGGGTTTCTTTTTTTTCGATCGGCATCGAGCTGTCTGGCTTTTTGTAAGGCTTCTTCTCCAAACACATGTACATAACTATTCAGTGTCGAAGATTTGATCGCTTCGAGATACTGTTCAACCACCGAAACACAGGTAATACTGCCTTCCTGTAATTGGGCATGATACTGCTCAACAGAGGAATAGCTGAACAAGCAAAAAATTTAAATGAAGGAATAATTAATGAGTCGATGTATTGCGCGGTTCTTTATCAACCACACTTTCTTCAATCTCTCTTTTTACATTATTCTTAGCATCATTGAATTCTCTCATTCCGCGACCAAGACCGCGCATGAGTTCAGGAATTTTTTTACCTCCGAACAACAGCAGAACAACCAACACGATGAGGATTATTTCCCAGGCTCCTAAATTCATATAGGTGATTTATAAAGTGAAAGTAGATAATTTATGCTTACGGTGAACTCCAGATTTGAAATCAAAAGCATAAAAAAAGCGGAACGTAAGTCCCGCCTGTATTGCAAACAATCTGATTAAACAGTTTCCGCTGCCACGTGTTTTTTCTCACGAATTCTTGCACTCTTTCCGCTTCTTTCACGCTGGTAGAACAATTTCGCACGGCGAACGCGTCCCTTCTTGTTCAAAATGATCGAATCAATATTGGGTGAGAAGAGAGGGAAAAGCCTTTCAACGCCCACGCCGTCAGATATCTTTCTTACAGTAAAACTTGCTGTAAATCCATTTCCCTGGCGCTTGATCACGTCGCCTTTAAATGACTGGATCCTTTCCTTATTTCCTTCTACGATCTTATAATTCACGGTCACATTGTCACCTGCACGGAATTCCGGGAAATCCTTTCGGCTGGTAAGCTGTTCGTGAACAAATTGGACGGCGTTCATGACTCTTTCTTTTTAGGGATGCGAAATTACGGAGAAGCTCCCTGTGTTCCAAATTATTGATGAAAAGCTGTTGGCTGTTGGCTTTTGGCTGTTGGAGGGTACATCAATATTGTAAAGGGTTATGGATTTCCGATAAAATTGGTCTGATAGGTGGTAAGCATTTTACCTTCCTCATCTAAATCAGCTAAAATTTCAGATATCAATTGATTTTTAGGCAATATTGATTTTTCAGCAATCAATAGTTGAGTGTTTAATTCAAAAACTGACCCCTGAGCTATGTCTAAATATCTTAATGACTCTTTTTGGGTTTTTCTGCTTGCACCTTCTGCAATATTAGATGGAATTGACACGGCAGATCTTAAGATTTGTGAACCAATTTCAAATCGATCATTTGGAGATAGCCCTCGAACTAATTGATAACATTTGATCGATATGTCAATCCCTTTTTGCCACACTCTTAGTTTTTGATAGTTACGCATGTATCAAAACTAATTCTCAGCCAAAAGATGACAATGGTGAAATCACCAGAAAAAAGCAGGTTTTTCCCCCTCCAATAGCTTTTCGAAAATGAAGAATTAACTGTTTAAAGATTCTAACAGCCTCCAACAGCCAAAAGCAAGAAGCTAACAGCACTATCTGGCCACATTAACCGCCCTCTTCTCCCTAATCACCGTCACCTTAATCTGCCCAGGATACGTCATCTCAGTCTGAATTTTTTGAGCAATTTCGAAGGAGAGGCGATCGGAGTCCTGGTCGGTAACTTTTTCAGCCTCGACAATGACGCGGAGTTCGCGGCCGGCCTGGATGGCGTAGGCTTTTTCAACGCCGGTATACGCGAGTGCAAGATTTTCAAGTTCTTTTATTCGCTGAAGGTATTGTTGCATGATCTCACGACGGGCTCCTGGACGGGCTCCTGAAATGGCATCGCATGCCTGGACGATCGGTGAAATCACATACTGCATTTCCATTTCATCATGGTGTGCACCAATGGCATTGACAATCGCCGGATTCTCTCCATATTTTTCAGCCACTTTTGCTCCCAGCAGGGCATGGCTCAATTCAGTTTCCTCATCAGGCACTTTTCCTATGTCGTGTAAAAGACCAGCACGTTTTGCAAGTTTTGGATTCAATCCAAGTTCCGCGGCCATGACACCACAAAGGTTGGCAACTTCACGACTGTGCATCAACAGGTTTTGTCCATAGGAAGAACGGAAACGCATTTTACCCACCATGCGTATCAGGTCCTTGTGTAAACCATGAATGCCGAGTTCAATTACAGTCCGTTCGCCGATATCCATTACCTGTTCTTCCAACTGGCGTCGGGTTTTTTCTACTACTTCTTCAATACGAGCCGGATGTATCCTTCCATCTGCAACAAGTCTTTGTAAACTTAAGCGTGCAATTTCCCTGCGAAGAGGGTCGAAACAAGAGAGCAGGATTGCTTCGGGCGTGTCGTCCACAATCAGGTCAACCCCTGTTGCAGCTTCAATTGCGCGGATGTTGCGGCCTTCACGACCAATGATCTGGCCTTTGATCTCATCACTTTCCAGGTTGAAAACAGTGATCGCTTTTTCAATGGCCTGCT
>CAZCKF010000066.1:0-11040 GCA_964499155.1 uncultured Chitinophagaceae bacterium | reverse complement strand
ATTTTCCGGATGTGCCATCCATTCCGGTTGGTTTGCTTGGAGCAGATGTTGTGGTGAATAACGGAGCTTTTCAAATCAAAAAAATCTTTACAGGAGAGAATTGGAATCCTGATCTGCGTTCTCCTTTGAGTGGTCCGGGTATGAATGTGAATGAAGGAGAATACATTTTGCAGGTAGATGGAAAAACACTTAATACGGAAATGGATTTCTACAGTTATTTCGAAGGCACTGCCAACAGGCAGGTGAAGATCCGTGTTAACAGCAAACCATCAATTGATGGATCACGCGAGATTACCGTAGTGCCCATCACCAATGAATTTGGTTTGCGTTCGCGTGCATGGGTGGAAAGCAATCGTCGAAAAGTTGACCAGTTATCCGGTAACAAACTTGCATATGTGTATGTTCCCAATACTGGAAATCCAGGTTATACATCATTCAACCGTTATTATTTCGCACAGCAAAACAAACAGGGAGCTGTGATTGATGAAAGGAATAATGGCGGAGGATCTGCAGCAGATTATATGATCGATATCATGAGCAGGAAACTGCAGGGATATTTCAACAACAGGGTTGAAGGACATACAGTATCAACAACACCCATGGCTGGAATATGGGGACCGAAAGTAATGGTGATCAATGAAAATGCAGGATCAGGCGGAGACTTGTTGCCGTATATGTTTCGCAAAATGAAATTGGGACCACTCGTTGGCACACGCACCTGGGGTGGATTAGTCGGTACATGGGACACACCATTATTTGTTGATGGAGGAAGAATGGTTGCACCTCGTGGAGGTTTCTTTGATACAGATGGAAAATGGGCAGTGGAAGGAGAGGGAGTTGCTCCCGATATTGAAGTGTTCCAGGATCCGAAAGCAGTTGCTGAGGGCCGCGATCCGCAATTGGAGAGAGCGGTACAGGAGGCGCTGAGGTTGTTGAAAACGGATGCGGTTGAATTGAAGAAGGAGCCGCCGCCGCCTGTTAGGTATAAGAGGCCAATGTAATTGCGGAATTTGTTCAGGCTTCAGGCATCAGGCTTCAAGTCATTTCGAAGTTTTACGCGAAGTGGGGGTTTCGCTTAATCGGAGGAACCCCCTCTTTCTCTTTCTGTTTCTCTTTCTCATGTATTCGTTGCGCTCGTGGCAAATCGTTGCGCCGTTGCGTGAAATACTCCTCGAAAAAAACCACTTTCTAATCCGTAAACACTGCTCGACCTAACGAATATTCAAATTCTTCAAACTTTCAAATTGCAGTGTGATACGTTGCGCTCGTGGCAAATCGTTGCGCCGTCGCGTGAAACGCTTCTCGAATAAAACAACTTACTAATCTGTAAAAACTATTCGACCTAAAGATCTTCAAATCTTCAAATTTTCAAATCTTCAAATAAAAAAATCAATTCCGGTTCATGATCAACGTATCCTCATACCATTGAACAGAGCCCGTGGTCACATCATAAATTGCACCCGTAATTCCTATCGCACCTGATTCTATCATCTCCTTTAAAATCGGGCTTCTCTCCATAATGGCATGCACAGTTCTTTTTACATTAATACTTGCCACTTTCTCAACAAATTCACTGTTGCCTGAATCGCGATTATTTGAAATTGTTTTTTCATCATATACAGCAGGTTGAATTTTGCTGAGCAGGGCTGTAAGATTTCCCATTTCAACATGATCGCAGGCACCTTTGATCGCACCGCATTTAGTATGTCCCAGCACGACAATGATCTTTGCGCCGGCTACTTTACAACCAAACTCCATGCTGCCGAGTATATCCTCGTTAATGATGTTACCGGCAATGCGAATACTAAAAATGTCACCAAGCCCCTGGTCGAAAATTAATTCCGCTGATGTACGTGAATCGATGCAGCTAAGGATCACTGCAAAAGGGTGTTGACCTTCCGATGTTTCATTCGCCTGTTGTAAAAGATTCCGGTTTATTTTGAGATTATTGACAAATCTCTCATTTCCTTTTTTTAAAAGTTCAAGTGCCATTGCAGGTGTTATTGCTTCCTGCATTTCTTTAGTCAGGGTTTTCATGTTAATTATTTTTTATAAGTAGTGATCATGCATATGCGGGTTCAATAAATTTTATTTTTTCTACAGTGATGTTTTTGTTCCTGGCGTTGATCTCATAATCTCTTATCAGTTCCAGTACGTCGTACGCCACAGATTTTGAATTAGAAAAATCAATTATCACTTTTGAATTCTCAGGAATGCATTCCAACTCTTTCATCACATTTGCTTTATTAAAAAATGAAACTTCTTCTGCTAGAACGAGGTGATAGGTTTGTATTCCATCTTCTGTTGTAATGGTTTCTTTCATATAGTGCGAATTGCGATAACTGTGCAGCAGCGCATAAAAACCACCCACGATCAGTCCTGCCGTAATTCCTTTTAATAGATCAGTTAATAAGATGGCAACGATTGTAACCATAAATGGCACAAATTGTTCCCATCCTAATTTATACATCTTCCTGAACAGGGATGGCTTGGCTAATTTGTATCCGACCATTATCAATATTGCTGCAAGGCTTGCAAGCGGGATCATGTTAAGCCAGCCAGCTATTGTGAGAGCACTGATCAAAAGAAAAATTCCGTGCAGTATCGCTGACATTTTTGTTTTTCCACCGAATGCAATGTTTGCACTGCTGCGGACAATAACCTGTGTTATCGGTAAGCCACCAACAAATCCTGAAACGATATTTCCAAGACCCTGTGCCTTCAATTCCCTGTTAGTTGGTGTTACTCTTTTGAGCGGATCCATTTTATCGGTGGCTTCTACGCATAGTAATGTTTCAAGGCTGGCTACAATTGCCAGGACAACAGCAGTCTCCCACACTTTCAGATTAGATATCGCGGAAAAATCAGGGAATGTAAAAAAGCTGAAAAAATCTTTCAAATTATTAGCAACTGGTAGTCTGACAACCTGGTCATCGGCCAAACTGAAATTCAATGCACCGGTTTGATATAAATAATTCATTAAAATGCCGAACAAAACAACTACAATCGGCCCTTGCAGCAGTTGAAATATTTTGTGTTTCTTAATTAGTACCTGGTCCCATAATATCATGATCAGTATTGATACAACTGCGATTATCAGTGCACCGGGTGTGATCATTTCGAAGGCCCTCGTGAGTGAAGACAATGTAGTTTCTCCATCCGCCTGGCGGTAGAAAACATCACCCTCAGGGTCTTTGTCGTAACCTAATGCATGCGGTATTTGTTTCAGGATGATCAGGATGCCGATACCTGTCAGCATTCCTTTTATCACTGAAGAGGGAAAGAAGTAAGCAATGAAACCTGCTTTCGCAAACCCCATGATTATCTGTAAGATCCCTGCAATTACCACGGCCAAGAGGAAGGCCGGCCAGGAGCCCAGTGCTGCAATGGAGGTTAATACAATTACGGCAAGTCCTGCAGCAGGACCGCTGACTCCAAGTGGTGATCCACTTGCCAGTCCAACAATGATACCACCCACAATGCCTGCAATGATACCTGCAAAAAGCGGAGCTCCCGATGCAAGTGCAATGCCCAGGCACAGGGGCACGGCAACAAAGAAAACGACAACACTCGCGGCGAGGTCATTTTTAATTTCACTGAACAAATTCTTTTGTTCCATAAACGGCCTTGATTTTTGCGGCCGAAGATAGTATCTGCATCACATATGATAGTAAGACTATCATTTGAAATTGTAAAACTTTTACATATTTTTGACAATAGCCGGAAATTATTTCAATCATTAAAAAGAGTTGGAATGGAATTGCAGTTGCAGATAAAAATGAATGAGAAATTATTTCTCAGGAATCCTGAAAGTTCTGAATTAGGTAAGAAGATCATTAAGTATAGCATCCAGTTGATCCATAAAAATGGTTTCGAATTATTCACATTTAAAAAACTGGCTGAAAAAATTGGAACTACAGAGGCGGGGATCTATCGCTATTTTGAAAATAAGCACCGCTTACTTATTTATATAGCTGCCTGGTACTGGAGTTGGCTTGAATACAGGATAGCGATCCATACAGCGAATATTGAAGATCCGGTTGTTAAACTTAAAAAGGTAATCAGGTTACTGGCCACAGTTGTTGAAGATGATATTAAAACGAGCCATGTAGATGAGAGTATTCTCCACCAGATAATAATTGCTGAAGGATCAAAGGCATATTTGACAAAGCATGTATCAGAGGATAACAAAGACCAGTTGTTTAAGCCTTACAAAGATCTTTGCGCGAAGATTGGAGAAATTATTTCAGCCTGCAATCGAAAATACAAGTATCCCAAATCACTTGCCACGACCATAATTGAAATGGCTCACTTCCAGATATTTTTTATGTACAACCTTCCATCACTCACGGATTTCGGAAAGGAGAAGGATGAGTCTAGGGTAATTTTGTTTTTGGAAAATTTGGTGTTTTCGAGTCTTAAGAAAGGGTAGTCTCGCTACGCTCGCTTGTTCGATAGCTACATAGAACACATAGTTGTTTTAAAGAAGTTGATACTTCAAGACGCTATTAGCTCAAGTTTATCTGGTCTTTCTGATTCTTTTTTGGAAAAGCTCATCCCATTCAACCTCTCTTTCTCTTTCTGTTTCTGTTTTTGTTTGTCTTCTGAATTTCGTTGCGCGAAACACTTCTATAAAAGCCAGCTCTTCAACTTTGTTATTTAAACTTTTACTCCGAATAAATACCCTACGAGAGCGGAAAGTCCCATGGCGATTGTACCCCAAATCGTTATTCTGATAATTGCTTTTTTAATACTTGATCCTCCGGTTTTTGCAGAAATAATGCCTAACACAATTAGAAACAAAATTGTAAATCCATACAACCAGAATTCAATATTGGATGGGGGTGCTAACAATGTAACTAACAATGGCAAAATTCCTCCTGCAGTGAAAGCAGCTCCCGACGCTACTGCCGCTTGTAATGGATTTGATTTACTTATTTCATTAATACCCAATTCATCCCGAACATGTGTTCCTAAGGCATCTGCTTTTGTAAGTTCCTCGGCAACCTGTAAAGCAGTCGTTCTTTTTAGACCTCGTTTCTCATAGATCTGTGCCAAAATTTCCAGTTCTTCATCTGGCATTTCAACCAGTTCTCTTGCTTCTCTTTCAATGTCTGATTTTTCAATATCGGTCTGAGAGCTCACTGAAACGTATTCGCCCGCTGCCATAGATAACGCACCTGCTACAAGTCCGGCAACAGATGCTAATACTATGGTTTCTCTAATTGAAGTTGCTGTAGCAATTCCTATTGCAAGACTTGAAATTGAGATAATGCCGTCGTTTGCACCTAAAACCGCGGCTCTTAGCCAATTGCTTCTATGTATATAATGACTGTCTAAATAATTATCTATGGTTAATTCTTTCATGCTAATATTGGGTAAAAGCTATGGGTTGGGTTTAATTTAAAAATCAAAACAAATATAAACTTTCCTTAAAAGGTGAAGCAGTTATCCAGTCAGATTTGATTAATGGAAGCAGTACAGGAAGAAGAAGAACTTTTTCATTTGACTTGTGTATTGATAAAAAAATGCAAAACCAAAAAAGTAGTTACAGGGGCGTAAGGGAATGATTAAAAAGAAGAATTACAAACTTTATCACGCCGTAGTCTAATTTTCCTTCATGGATCCTAAATGTGCTATTAATAATTGAGAAGGGGGATATTTTCTCGTGATAAGCTTCCTGTTGCATATAAAAAGAATTCAAAAACTCATTTCCCATTTCCTGTTCCGGACTCTTATCCTATTTATCTTTCTGATTTTTTGATTACACGGATTAAAACGAATTACACAGATATGTTTAAAATTGTTCGAAGCCGGACTACTATTTCGAAGTGTTCCTCTTTCTCTTTCAGTTTCTCTTTCCGAATTTATATAACACTGATTAAAACAGATTTCACAGATAAGTTTAAAGTTGATTGAAATGGTATGCTATATCGAAGTGGTCATTTTTTTATTTGTTAACTGTGCTTGTCAGGTGGTTCACGCAACGACGCAACGCCTGCGGCCGCAACGACGCAACGTATTTTGAAAATTCGTAACAAAAAAGAAATTGTTTTCAAATTGCAGTGATTGACGTAGCGCTCGTGACAAATCGTTGCGTCGTTGCGTGGAACACTTCACGAATAAAACCACTTACGAATTTGCCAAGATTGCTCGATCTAACGAATTTTCGAATCATCAAATCTTCAAATTTTCAAATCCGAATTAAACCTCTTTACCGGAAACAGTTTCAATCTTTATCACTGTTTCAATTTTGCAACCTGTATTTCAATAAACTTCGGCAAATAACTCGGTGTACAATTCTTCGCCACCACTTCGTCCCTGTACAAACCTGTTCTCTCTCCAAGCGCAATGCATCTCAATCGATATTCAGGTTGAAAGATGCCGATTTGCGCAGCTAAAAAATTCATCGCCCATTGAACTTCAGGTTTTTCGCCCTCGATTTTTTGTTCAATAACAGAAAGTAATTCTTTCGAATTGGGCGGAGGTGTTTGACCAACCCATCGCAAACGAGCCTGGTAATACCAATACGTTCGCCTCAGCAGGGTAGAAGAATTTTCCCTCCATAATTCCATTAGGGCAATGGTTTTCTTGTCCTTACTGAATTGATTCGCCATCAACCAATCTATCAATTGAAGTCTTTCTTCTGAACTATGTTTCTGTATGTCCTGGTCAAGTTTATCGATTACATCCTGAGAAAGAAGTTTAGGATCCATGATCAGTATGGCCAATTGTCTCGGTAAAAACTCACCAGTCGACCATAGCTCCATTGCAATTGCATGATCTTTCTTGATGTCCTTCGCAATTTTTCGCAGGTCACCCAGTTTAGTGTTTTTATTGATTTGTTTATAAATCTTTTCTGCTTTTGAAGAAAGTTGCATAACAATTTTTAGTGAAATGTTTCACGCAACGACGCCACGGCCTGCGGCCGCAACGACGCTACGTTATTCGAAAAGTTATTACAGAAATTGAATCGGTGCCTTCGTAACAAATCGTTTCGACATTGCGTGAACTCCACAAAGCAAATCATTGCCGTGATGCCAATGCGCAGCTATTTCGTACTGCATTGCCATTTGCCTTTTGCTTTTTATTCCTTTCGCTCCTGAAGTTGTCGAAGGATCGCCTATCGCCTTTCTTCAATTTTAGTTCTTAAGTACACTCCAAATTCTCCCTCGCATACGCGATCGACACCTTGCTAAGTTTCTCCAACACATCAAGATTTAAATCATCCAGCTTTTTTATATAAATACACGATTTCCCCATTTTATATTTCCCCAATGTGTCGAGCAATTTTTTATCGTCCTTTCCTGGTGTGTTTACATACAATACAAACTCCGGTTTACGTGGAGAAAAACCCAGCAGTGGCATATCGCCTTCATGACCGCTTGCATATTTATAATGACAACTTCCAAAACCAATAATGGTCGGTCCCCACATCTTTGGTTCATAGCCTGTCCATTTCCGCATCATTTCCACCAGGCGAAACGCATCCTGTTTTTTTTCTTCTTTGGTAACATAAGAGTTTATAAAGTCGGTGACATTGACTTCTGTTTGTGAGGTTTTGTTTTTAGCCATACGTTAAACACGGATTTTGATGATTAAGCTAGGATTGCACGGATAAATACAGCTACTTCCATTAAACACGGATTTATTTTCGATTAAGCTACTTTGCCCGCCGTAGCTTTAGCGAAGGCGGGGGATTTCACGGATAAATACAACAACCTCCATTTAAAAAAATATTAGTTTACATTTCTCCGCAATCTACAAAGCCTCGCCTCTCGCCCTTCGCCTCTCGCCTTTCATTTTTCAACATTAGGCTCATAATAAAGTATCACCGCTCCTCCACCAAATGTTTTTGTCTTTATCAGTTTAAGAACATTCTTTCCATTTATTTTATCAAAAAGAGGCAAACCCTTTCCCACAACAACAGGATGAACACAAAGCTGCAATTCATCAATTAAATTAAGATTCATTAGCTGTATAATCAAACTGCGACTGCCAACGAAAATGTCTTTACCGGGTTTTTGTTTGAGCTCAACAACTTTTTCTGAAATTGGTTTGTCGGACAATGTTGCACTGTCCCACCCGAGATCTTCATTTTTCAGCGTATTCGAAAAAACAATTTTTGGAATCTTGTCTATGGCCACAGCAAAATCATCCATTGATTTTTTTCCCGAAGGATTTTTTATCATCGATTGCCAATATTGCATCAGTTGGTAAGTTATCCTGCCATAGAGTATCACATCACCTTCGTATAATAATTTCCTGTAGTGTTCATGTATTTCTTCATCCGCCTCCATAGCCGTATGATCGCAGAAGCCGTCGATGGTCATGTTGATTGCTGCAATTATTTTTCTCATGCTGACTTTAATTGAGATGATTAATAAACACGGATTGGCGAGATTAAATTAAGATTTCACGGAAGCGCAACGTCCCACCTTCCATGATTGGTCTCCCGACAAACATTTGTCATTTCAATCATTAGTGACCAGGGGAATTGTCGGAGTGTAGGACGTAAAGCTCCATGCACTATTCCCCGACGAGTCTCCCGTCAAACAGGAAATTATTTCGTGATCTGTAAGGTAGGGGACTCGTCGGAATATGGGCCGACGAGTCCCCTGCATTCTTAAATTCGAAAATACTTTAAATCTGACGGGAGACTCGTCGGAGAAGAGGGAAGATGGAGACTCGTCAGGAAAAAGGAACGAATTGTGAATTATTTGGTTCTAGCTTCGAGCGACTTCAATTTTTACTCTAAATATTTTATCTTCTAAATTTCCTTTAAGTGTTTCTGAATATTCAATTTTTCCTGGGTTTTCTTCCGCTTCGATTTGAGTGTAGGTATTCTGGTTGCTGAAAAACTTATATGAAAGACCTCCACAATCTATTTTTATTAAATTACCTAACTGTGAGTTAAAAATACTTATGATTTTTGCCACTTTGCTTATGGAGTAATTATCTAGTCCTGTTGCAAATCGGATAGGACTTTCATTTTCAATAAATGAAAATTCGGTTGTTTCACCAACTGAAATATTTTGATCAAGTTCATGCCAGGCAGGAATCCATATGGCTTGAATCAATTTCATGCATTGTTCTTAATACTGTAAAGTCTGGAATAATTGGATCAATGATTTAAAGGTAATGCATAGCAATTGCGGGCTGCTTGCCAGTTGCCAGTTGCCAATTGCAAATTCAGCATCCAGATCTAATTTTTTTACCAATGGTTACTGGCAATCGGCAACAGATAAGTAAATTCCACCCTCAAAGCCACAATCATGAAGCACCTCCTTTTATTCCTCATAAGCCTCTATTGCATAAAAGCATCCACACAAGACAGCCAGGCATTTTTCCTCTCTCAACCCGCCCTCACTCCCGATGGCAAATCAGTCGTCTTCTGTTTCGAAGGAGACATCTGGCGGGCAGAGCTTTCATCCGGGCAGGCTTATCGCTTAACAGCAATGCAGGGTTACGAAACGAGTCCGAAAGTTTCTCCTGATGGAAGGTGGATCGCATTTACGAGTCGACAGTATGGAAATGCAGATGTGTTTGTAATGCCGGTGGGGGGTGGTGATATTAAACAGGTGACGTATCACAGCGCAGTGGATGAAATGAATAACTGGAGCTGGGATTCGAAGAATATCTATTTCGTAAGTCAACGCACGGGACAGGCATCAGGATTTAAAGTCGCGCGTACGGGTGGCACGCCGCAATATGTATTCGGCACTTATTTTTTCCAGTTTGATCACAACCTGGTTGAACATCCAACAACCGGTGAGATCTTTTACAACGATACATGGGAGAGTTACAACCAGCTCGCACGTAAGCGTTACAAGGGTGCGTTCAATCCCGATATCCAGTCATACAATCCGCAAACAAAAAAATACACGCAATACACGACGTGGGAAGGAAAAGATTTTGGCGCTACACTGGATAAGAACGGGAACATCTATTTTATTTCTGATGAAGAAAATGGAGAATACAATCTTGCCACAATGGAAGGCGGAAAGAAAACTGCACTGACACGTTTTAATACTTCTATAAAATCACCCATGGTAAATGCCAATGGTGGTAAAGTGGTTTTTGAAAGAGATTACCAGCTCTGGATGTATGATGTGGCGGCAAAAAAAGCGGAGAAACTGAACATTTCCATTTTGCGCAACAGCATTCTTACCAAGGAAAAAGATTTTGAAGTGAAAGCTAATATTTCGGGTTATGATGTTTCGCCCGATGGAAAGAAGCTTGCATTTACTTCGAGAGGTGAATTATTCGTCAGTGATATCGATGGAAAGTTTGTCCAACAAATTCAGAAAGGAAATGCTGAGAGAGTTACAGAAGTGAAATGGCTGAGCGATAATAAAACACTTCTTTTCAACCAGACTAATGGCGGCTTTTTGAATTTGTATACTGTTTCAATTAATGGAACTACAGCACCAAAGCGTATTACCTCAGATAAAAAGAATAACCGGTTAATTACGTTCAACAATAAGCGCACAATGGCTGTTTTCTTAAGCGGTCGTGATGAAGTAAAGTTGCTTGACTTAAAAACCCTGGAGCCCCGCACGATTGTAAAGGATGAGATATGGGGTTTTCAGAACAGTGCACCGGGTTTTTCTCCGAATGATGATTATGTTTTTTTTACCGCGTACCGGAATTTTGAGCAGGACATATTGTTGCACCATATCAAGGACAAAAAAACATTTAACCTGACCAATACCGGCATCACAGAAGCCGACCCGCTTTGGTCACCAGATGGTAAGTTTATTTTGTTTGAATCAGCCAGAACGAGACCCGCATACCCATTTGGTTTACAGTCACCAAAAATTTACCGACTTGCATTGGAAAAAATGGATCAGCCATATCGTTTGGACCGGTTCAATGAGATGTTCAAGGATCAGCAGCCTGTTGACACAGCAAAAAAAGACACAGCAAAAAAGATGATCCCTGCTGCGACACAAACTCCGGGTTTGGTCATTGACATGGAAAACATCATGGAGAGAATGGAGTTGGTAAGTCCGCCATTTGGGTCACAATATTTACAGT
>CAZCKF010000065.1:0-11101 GCA_964499155.1 uncultured Chitinophagaceae bacterium | reverse complement strand
AAAACGGAAAGACCAGTTGCTGAAAAATCAAGAAAAGGTGGTGGTGGCGGATCAAATGCATCGATCACTTACGGTGGACAGGCAACTGGTGTTAATGCTATCGTTGTTAACACAGACAATGTAATTGTTACAAGCAACCAGTATCTTTTTGCAACAACAATCATGTTGCCTTTGACTGGTGGATCTCAAAGTCTTACTTCTACAACGGACACAATTCCGAATGTTCTTACTGCCGATTCACTTTCAGCTTCAACAGCGGGACTGAGTGGTTCAACTGTTTCAAAAGCATTTGCATCGAACGTCAAAATTACAATTGGTGGAAATGTAATTACTGCGACAACATTACAATCAAATGCTACTGCAACATGCGGATCTGCAGTTACCGGAACTTCTCAGGTGACAGGTTTGGTTATTAATGGAACACCGGTTACTGTAACAGGGGTTGCTAACCAGGCTGTTTATCTGCCAGGTGGTGGAATGGTTATGATCAACGGAAAAAGCATTTCCAATAACGGCGGTCAATCAAAAATCACAGTTACTGCCCTTCACATTATGCTTCCGAATGGCTCAAATGTTAAGGTTGGTGTATCGTATGCTGCGATTGGTTGTTAAATAAATATGCTGTTCCTGTTGCAAAACATCAAAAACGGAAAGAGGTCACTGGCCTCTTTCTGTTTTCTTTTAAGAAATGGTGGTAAGTTGCGTAGAGTTTTGCAAACTGGTTATCAGCATAATCCTTTTTCCCAATCCTATAACCTTAACCAATCCTTGAATCCTATACCAATCCTGTAATCCTTAACCAATCCTTGAATCCTACACCAATCATGATACGTGTCTCCATTGCAGACGATCACCCCTTGATCATTAATGGCCTGATGCAGGTTCTGAATAGTTGCGAGGATATCGAGGTGATTGCTTCTTATCCAAATGGTCAGCAATTGCTCGAGGGTTTACGTACAACACAACCTGATGTGATTTTACTGGACATGCACATGCCTGATGGTAACGGTGATGAAGTGGCGCCAATGCTTTCACAACAATACAGGAAAATCAAAGTGATTGCACTCACTAACCAGGACAACACTTATTATGTAAAAACGATGATGAGTCATGGTGCTGCCGGATATGTGCTGAAAACAAGTGGTGCCGATAGTATCATTGAAGCTATACGTACTGTTCATGCAGGTGGTCAGTTTATTGATCCATTGCTGAAAGAAAAACTGGTGCATGAAACGCTGCATGCAAAAAACAACGAAGTTCCGCAACTGACTCGCCGTGAACTGGAAATATTACAACTGATCGCATCCAACTTCAGTAGCCAAGAAATTGCAGATAAACTGTATTTAAGCAAACGTACAATCGATAATCACCGCCTGCACTTGTTAGTAAAGCTCGGTGTAAAGAACTCTGCAACGCTGATCAAAAAAGCAATGCAGTTGGGTTTCATCAAATAATTTTCCATCAGTCCGATTTTATGAAATGAAAAATATTAAACCAGCATTGTCCTTTTTTCTTTTTGGCATAGTTACCATGCTGGTGTTTGTGCATTGCAGTGATCGTGAACAAAACAAACCCACTCAAGCACAATCAAAAAATGTTTTAGATACAGCAGGCATCAATCAGCGATCAAGAGACAACGACTCCCTGAAGTCAGCAGATGATAAGATCAGGAATGCAGCGCTGATGAACCTTCTTGCTGAATCGATAAGCATGGGATATAATGACAAGGCATGTAACATTTATTTAGACATCGCCCGGTCCCATGCAGATGCTGGCAATTTTGACAGCACCCTTCATTATTACAACCTTGCAAAAAATTATTGTAACAAACCGGTGTACGACAAAACACTTCCTGCAGTTTACCTGACAGAATTCGGGGCGTTTTATCATGGACTGCAATCTGATAATGTTTCTGCAAACCAGCGTTATTACGACGCATTGAAATATCTCGAAGCAAATGATCTCACCAACAATGAATTGACAATAAATATTTACTTATATCTTTTTGCAACTCAGGAGAAACTCGGAAATCCTGAACAAGGTTTGAAATACCTGAAGGATGGTGAAGCATTGGCGATTAAACTGAATTCAATGCAGGCACTGATTGCAGTCCGTACAAATTTGGGTTATTATTATTCGGAAAGAAAGGATTATAAAACAGCAAGAACATATTTCGAAAAGGCACTAGAGAATGAAGAAAAGATCTGGAACCCGATCTGGGATCCTAACATTCTCATTGCTGCATTAGTCGGAAAAGCATCTGTGCTGGTAAAACTGGATGAAGCTTCTTCGGCGGTTCCCATACTCCAGCGTGCTGTAAAAATTGCAAAGGATAACAATATTGTCTATTCAGAAGTTGCAGCATCCATTGATCTTGGGAATGCATATAACCATTTGGGGAAGTATAATGAAAGCATCCAACTTGTCTCGCAATCATTAAAAAAACAGGAAGCAGGTTTCAATTGGTACAGGGAAGAAGCTTACCGCGTTTTAATGGAAGCATATGAAAGTACGGGCCAGTACAAAAAGGCACTGGATTACCAGCGTAGGCTCACTGCGTTTAATGACAGTCTTTCCGGCAAAGAGAAAGAAGTTGCTTTGAATGAAATGGAGGTCAGGTTTCAAACGGCCAACAAGGACAAAGAAATTACTTCACAAAATTTACTGATCGCACAGCAGAGAAATAAATTATCACGTAAGAACTATTTAATCCTGGGTATTTCTGCCGGAGCTATCATCATCGCGTTAATCCTGTTCACATTGTTTAAGAGTGCAGCGAACAAACAAAAATTACGTGAACTTGAAATTAAAACCCTGCAACGCCAACAGGAAATAAACATGCTGCGCTCAACCATGATGGGAGAGGAGCAGGAGCGGCAGCGGCTTTCAAGAGAATTACATGATGGCATTGGTTCCATGATCTCTTCTGCCATCATGCAGTTATCATTGTTAAAAAAACAGCATCCAGACCATGCATTTCCAAAAGAATATGCGGAGGTATTACGATTGTTACAGGAAACAGGAAGTGAAGTAAGAAAGACTGCGCAAAACATGATGCCCGATATTATCAACAAGCAAACGCTTTCGCAGGCAGTGGAAAATTATTGCGAAAGCATTGCGCAGGGATCTTCATTAAAAATTGATGTGCAGTTTTATGGCGACACTGAAAAACTCTCATCACATTGCAAATTGGTTGTTTACCGCATCATACAGGAGTTGGTTCATAATGTGGTAAAGCATGCAAATGCCACGCACGTCATTGTGCAGGGAATTATGAATGATGGCCAGTTCTCCGTAACCGTTGAGGATGATGGTAAGGGATTCGATACAAACACGGGCACAAAAGGAATGGGTTTGAAAAATATTGCTTCACGGGTGAAACAATTTAATGGTGATTTCCAGGTTGAATCAACCCCGGGCAAGGGGACGGCTACATATATACAGTTTGAGTGTAAGGATTTGGAGGAGCGGGGTGCATAAAATGAATAGCGAGGGGTATAAAACCCACTCGCTATTCATTTTTCCTGCCTTCGAAGAAAAAGCATATGCATTACAAAAAGACTTTTCGAATAACCTCAACTATTCACCATTCACTATTACCGAAATCAGAGATCATCTAAATCGCAATACACTCTCGAACATAGGTTCACCTTTCACCTTTCACTTTTCACTCAGTTGCATTTTTAAACGACCACTGTTATGTGCGACAAAACTGGAAAGACTCTTTTTTCAAACCAGATATCCATACAAATTATCATCACTGCGAATCACTGTATAGTTTACCTGGTAATCATTTAAATTTTGAATTAGGCGTTCATAATCTTCTTTTGATTTCAACTCAATACCGACCAGTGCTGGCCCGGTTTCCTTGTTGTGTTTTTGCATGTATTCAAATCGTGTAATATCATCATCCGGACCTAATACATGATTCACAAATTCCTTCAAAGCGCCTGGCCGCTGTGCAAAGCGAATTAAAAAGTAATGTTTTAAACCTTCATGCTGGAGGCTGCGTTCTTTTATTTCCTGCATTCGGTCAATATCATTATTACCGCCGCTGACAATACATACAACTTTCTTTCCGCAAATTTCATCGGCAAAATGGTCGAGTGCTGCAATGCTCAAAGCACCAGCTGGTTCTACTACAATAGCTTCTTCATTGTACAGTTTTAAAATGGTGGAGCATACTTTTCCTTCTGGCACAAGATGCAAGTCATCCAAAACATCTTTACAAATGGGAAATGTAATATCCCCGACACGTTTTACCGCGGCGCCATCAACAAAACCTTCTATTTCGGATAATGTTACCGGGCTGCCGGTTTCAAGCGCAAGTTTCATAGAAGGTGCACCGGCTGGTTCGACCCCAATGATCTTTGTTTTAGGCGAAAACAATTTGAAAAAAGAGCCGGTACCTGCACACAATCCACCGCCACCAACGGGAACAAATAAAAAATCTATTTCGGATTGCTCCTCCAAAATTTCAAGTCCCACAGTCGATTGTCCTTCAATAACACGATAATCATCAAAGGGAGGAATAAAAGTAAGGTTATAGTGTTGTGTGAATGCTTTCGCTGCAATTGAACAATCATCAAAAGTGTCACCTACTAATTTAATTTCTATATAATGTTCACCAAATAATTTCGTTTGCTGCACTTTTTGCTGCGGGGTGATCACTGGCATAAAAATCACGCCTTTTACATGCAATTTTTTACAGGAATAGGCAAATCCCTGGGCATGATTACCTGCACTTGCACATACAACCCCCCGTTGCAATTGTTCCGCTGGAAAAGTGCGCATCATATTATAAGCACCACGGATCTTGTAAGACCTAACCACCTGCAGGTCCTCTCGTTTCAGGTAAATATGGCAATCATACTTTGCAGACAGGTTGCTGTTATATTGTAAAGGCGTTTTTATTACAACATCTTTTAGTCGTTGATGTGCTTCTGAAAAATTCAGTTGGTATGATGAATGAACAGTTTTCATGCCTCAACATTCACTTTTTGATTTTCCGGGCGAAGGCTTCTGACAGTTTTACCTGCCTTCCATAATTCGCTTTCGCGTAATTCTTTTAATTCTCCTTCCAATTTCTGCCTGTAATCTGGCTTGCTGTTGCTTTCAATTGATTTGGCTGCTTCTTTACCTGCCGCAACGCTTTCATATAATTCATTAAAAACTGGCAGTGTTACATCGCGAAACCTTTTCCACCAGTCAAGTGCACCACGTTGTGCAGTTGTAGAACAATTGGCATACATCCAATCCATTCCATTTTCTGCTACAAGGGGCATTAAAGATTGAGTAAGTTCTTCAACCGTTTCATTGAAAGCTTCTGAAGGAGAATGGCCTTTGGCACGCAACACTTCGAACTGTGCTGCAAAAATTCCCTGGATAGCTCCCATGAGTGTACCGCGTTCGCCTGTCAGATCACTGTATACTTCTTTTTTAAAATCAGTTTCAAATAAATAACCACTTCCTATAGCAATTCCTAATGCAGCTACTCGTTCAAAAGCTCTGCCAGTTGCGTCCTGGTAAATTGCGTAGCTGCTGTTCAACCCCCGTCCCTGAAGAAACATTCTTCGCAACGATGTCCCCGAGCCTTTTGGTGCAACGAGGAATACATCCACATCAGACGGAGGTACAATACCTGTCTGGTCATTATAAGTAATCCCAAAACCATGGGAGAAATACAATGCTTTTCCTGGTGTCAAATGTTTTTTAACTGTCGGCCACAATTGAATTTGCGCAGCGTCACTCAACAAATAACAAATGATGGTTCCTCTTTCCAGTGCTTCTTCGATATCAAACAATGTTTCTCCTGGAACAAAGCCATCATTGATTGCCTTGTCCCATGATTTGGAATTCTTTCTTTGCCCGATAATGACATCAATTCCATTATCTCGCTGGTTAAGTGCCTGCCCAGGACCTTGCACACCATATCCGATGATTGCCACAACTTCATCTTTCAATACTTCCTGCGCTTTTGAAAGCGGAAACTCTTCACGCGTAACTACATTTTCTTCAACTTCTCCGAATATTAATTTTGCCATTGTAAATAATTTATTTGTTAAATGTTTTTAAATATTACTACATGGTAAAAACCTCTTCATTGTTATTTAAATACTGGTTCTCGACTACTTTGTGGCTGGGTGCAAACGCTTCAAACTGCTGGATCTTTTTGTGAATTCCTTCGTTTTCTTTTATAACCGCAATGCGCGCGCTCCGTACAAACTCAATCAGTCCATACGTTTCAAATATTTTTATAAGCCTGTCTGTTTCTTCCCTGTGTCCTGTTGTTTCAAATACTGTATAGTCCTTCCTGATAGCAACGGCCCTCGCTCCAAACTCACGCAACAGTCTTTCTACTTTTACTTTTTCAGTGATAATATCAGTTGGCACTTTGTACAATGCAAGTTCCTGCCATACGATTTCATCAGCGGTGTTATAGTAAACCTTAAGCACATCCACTATCTTTTCAATATTCCTCACAAGCTTCCTTACCACTTCTTCTGTTTCATTGATCACAATAGTAAATCGATAAATGTCAGCAATCTCTGAAGGAGATGTGTTCAAACATTCAATGCTCAACTTTCTTCTTGAAAAAATGATGGCAATTCGGTTTAATAAACCTATCTGGTTTTCGGTGTAAGCTGTTATTGTAAATTCCTGTCTTGTCATGTTATTTATTTTAAACGTATGTCGCTGACGCTGGTTCCTGCTTCAACCATTGGAAATACATTGTTTTCCTTTCCAACAATCACTTCAAGCAGAAATGGACCATTATGTTCAAGCATTCGCTCTAAAGAATTTTTCAATTCAGATCTTTCTGAAATACTTTTTCCTTCAATTCGGTAACCTTTGGCTACCTGCACATAATCCGGGCTTTCAATATCAACAAAAGAATATCGTTTTTCATGAAATAATTCCTGCCACTGCCTAACCATTCCTAAAAAGCGGTTATTTAGAATCAGAATTTTTACATCGACATCGCTCTGCATTATTGTGCCGAGTTCCTGGATTGTCATTTGAATGCCGCCATCTCCAATGATCGCAACAACTGTGCGGTGCGGCGCACCAAATTTTGCGCCGATTGCAGCAGGTAATGCAAAACCCATTGTACCAAGTCCGCCTGAAGTAATATTGCTTTTGCTTTGTTGAAATTTAGCATAACGACATGCTACCATTTGATGCTGGCCAACATCGGTAATGATGACAGCATCACCACTTGTCAGCTCATTCAAAACTTTGATCACTTCACCCATCGTTAACTGATCTGATGATGGATTCAATTCGGGATGAATGCAGGTTTCAATTTCCTGCAGTTCCAAGGGTCTTAAATTTTTGAAACCAATCAGGATAAATTTTGTGTCGCAACAATGTTGTCAAACGCGGTAATGTTTCTTTGCAATCGCCCCAGATTGGAACAGTTGCTTTTACATTTTTATCAATTTCGGCTGGGTCAATGTCAAGGTGGATCACCTTTGCTTGTTTGGCGTACTTATCAAGTCGCCCTGTTACCCGGTCGTCGAACCGCATGCCAACAGCAATCAATACATCGCATTCATTTGTTAACACATTCGGTGCATAATTTCCATGCATGCCCAACATGCCCACATTTAAAGTATGATCGGATTGAAGGGCACTTAGTCCCATAATTGTCCAGGCTGCAGGAAAACCACCTTTTTCAATAAAGTCTTTAAATTCTTTTTCAGCCTTGCCAAGAATTACACCTTGACCGAAAACGACAAGTGGTTTTTCAGCAGCGTTAATTATATCTGCGGCTTGCTGAATGTATTCCTGGCGAATGAATGGTTTAGGCCTGTAACTGCGAATGAAATCACATTTTTCATATCCGGCAAAATCAAATTTTTGTATTTGTGCATTCTTTGTAATATCTATCAAAACAGGACCGGGTCTTCCGCTCCCTGCAATAAAAAAAGCTTTCGCTAAAACCGTCGGAATCTCTGATGCATCTGTTACCTGGTAATTCCATTTCGTAATGGGTGTTGTGATATTGATAATATCCGTTTCCTGGAAAGCATCTGTACCCAATAAATGTGCAAACACCTGTCCTGTGATGCAAACAATCGGTGTGCTGTCAATTAACGCATCGGCAAGACCAGTCACAAGGTTGGTTGCGCCAGGGCCGCTGGTTGCGAATACAACACCTGTTCTACCTGAAGTTCTGGCATAGCCCTGTGCCGCATGTATAGCTCCTTGTTCGTGGCGTACAAGAATATGCTGAAACACTTCCTGATAATCAAACAACGAATCATAGATCGGCATGATCGCACCTCCCGGGTAACCAAATATGACCTCGACGCTTTCTTCAACAAGGGCTTTCATGACTGCTTCCGCGCCACTGATTGTTTGCGTTGTTTTTGCAACAGTTCTTTCCCTTTTCAATACTGAAGACGGTGAATCGCTTTCTTTTTTTAATGTTTGCATAAAATAATTTATTGAACCATATCTTTTTTGAATGCTACACTTTTGATTTAATTATCTTTTTAATCTTCGTCAGTTACACATCCATCCGAAGCGTTTTTCACATGCTTCGCATATTTAAATAAGATTCCTTTTTGAGCGTTCAGTTTTGGTTGTGTCCATTTTTGTTTTCTGCGATTTAATTCTTCGCTTGATATTTCTAATGTGATTGTATTGTTCGTTATATCAATTTTTATGATGTCATCATCTTTTACAAGTGCTATTGTGCCTCCTTCAAAAGCTTCTGGCGTGATGTGACCTACAACAAATCCATGGGTGCCACCGCTGAATCGGCCATCCGTAATCAATGCCACCGACTTTCCCAATCCTGCTCCAACGATTGCTGATGTCGGTTTCAGCATTTCAGGCATGCCCGGACCTCCTTTCGGACCAACAAACCGGATCACTACAACGTCACCGGGTTTTACTTTGCCCGAACGGATTCCTGATATCAATTCAAATTCACCATTAAATACCCTTGCAGGACCTTCAAAACGATCGCCCTCTTTACCGGTAATCTTTGCAACACTTCCACCTTCAGCAAGATTGCCGTAAAGAATCTGCAAATGCCCGGTTGGTTTAACTGGGTTAGATATAGGCAGAATAACTTGTTGTGTATTGAAATCAAGAGAAGAAACCTTCGATAAATTTTCAGCAACCGTCATACCAGTTACAGTTAAACATCTTCCGTCTATCATTCCCTCCTGCAATAAATATTTCATTACAGCAGGCACGCCACCATGATTGTGTAGATCCTGCATTAAATATTTGCCACTTGGTTTGAAATCGGCTAACACCGGAATCCTGTTGGTGATGTTTTGAAAATCATCAAGGGTTAGCTTAACATCAACACTTTTTGCCATAGCTATCAGGTGCAGCACCGCATTTGTTGAACCACCTAATGCAATGATGACAACAATTGCATTCTCAAATGCTTTTCGGGTCATGATGTCTTTTGGCTTGATGTCTTTTACTAACAAATGACGAATTGCTTTTCCTGCATTCAGACATTCATGTTTTTTTTCTTCGCTTAATGCAGGATTAGATGAAGAAAAAGGAAGGCTCATGCCGAGCGCTTCAATGGCCGCAGCCATTGTGTTGGCAGTATACATACCTCCGCATGCACCTGCACTCGGGCACGATGCTTTTATGATACATCGAAAATCTTCTTCTGTAATTGTTCCTGCGATTTTTTGTCCAAGCGCTTCAAATGCAGAAACGATATTTAAATCCTGTCCATTGTAATGACCGGGTGCAATCGTTCCCCCATACACCATAATGGCCGGACGATTTAACCGTCCCATTGCAATCATAGAACCTGGCATGTTTTTATCACATCCCGGCAATGCAATCAATGCATCATAATACTGTGCACCACACACTGCTTCTATCGAATCAGCGATTATATCACGACTCACCAAAGAATAGCGCATGCCTTCGGTGCCGTTGCTTATTCCATCGCTTACACCAATTGTATTAAATATCAAACCAACAAGATCATTATCCCACACACCTTGCTTTACAACTTTAGCCAGATCATTAAGGTGCATGTTGCAGGTGTTGCCATCATATCCCATGCTGACAATACCAACCTGCGCTTTCTTCATATCTTCTTCGGTTAAACCAATGCCATAAAGCATTGCCTGTGCTGCAGGTTGTGTTTCGTCCTGCGTAATTGTTTTACTGTATTTATTTAATTCAATCATGCCACCTCCTGCAGATGGTTTTCTTTTTCCAGAACAACCTTTTTATAAGCTTTTTGAATTGTTGACGAAACTGTAACCTCCCATTCAGCCATGAAAGGAACATCATCAAGCGACTGCAACTGTACAATTTCAGCAGCAGTACCGCAATAAAATGCGGCATCAGCACTTTTCATTTCATCAACTGTAAAAAACTTTTCCTGTACAGGGATATGCAGCTCATTACAAAGTTCAATAACAACTGATCTGGTTATTCCCGGAAGAATGTAGCCTTTAGGCGGCGTGTAAAGCATTCCATCCTTTTCAAAAAATACATTTGCTCCAGGGCCTTCTGCAACAAATCCATTCTGATCAAGAAGCAATGCCTCATCATATCCTTTGTCTTTTGCTTCCTGGCAGGCGAGAATGGAATTTACATAATGACCACTCACTTTCGCATCCACTACAAATGCAGAAGGATTGGGACGGCGAATGGACGATGTAATTATTCTCATTTTACTTTGGAGATAACCATTGGTCCAATCCCAGGCTTGAATAGTGAGATAGCTCTCTTTTCCTTTGGTCAGACCCATATTCGGCGAACAAAAAACAAGTGGTCTTATATAAGCATTTGTGAAGCCATTTCTTTTCAAGAGTTCATAACTAAGATCCACAAATTCCTCCGAAGTATAATTGAAAGGGATGTGCATCACACCAGCAGAATAACTTAACCGGTCATAATGTTCTTTTGCTTTAAATATCCGAGTTCCATTCACAGTGTCGTATGATCGAATTCCCTCAAAAACTGCATAGCCATAGTGTAGTGACTGGCTATACAAATCCAGTTTCCCCTCAGATGCAGGAATAAATTCGCCATTGAAGTAAATAATAGTTTGATCGGTGTAGTACATATATCTTAATTCATGTCCATAAAAAAAGCG
>CAZCKF010000064.1:6184-11238 GCA_964499155.1 uncultured Chitinophagaceae bacterium | reverse complement strand
TGAACAGAATCAGCCACTTTTTTCATGTTCAGCGCTTCATTAAATCTTCCTTCGATAAACAGATCGTAGATGCCTGCATACATTTTGGTAGCATCAGGATTTGCGTTTTTGTCGTCCGAAGTTTTTCCTGTAACAGCAATTTGTGTAAACTCACTTTTTGGATAGCGCTGCAGCATTTCCTGTTTCAATGCATTTGCTTTTGCAGTTTCATTTGCTTTGTTGTAACAATAGAATAAATGAAAAAGCACCTCATCCATTTGCTCAAAATATGGATGGTTGTTGTACACCCTTTCAAACGCCTGCGTGGCAAGTTCACAATTTTCAAGTCCTTCAAAATAGATTTTTCCAGACTGGAACAATGCATCAGCCAATGCACCATTTGATTTTTCAAGTTGCGCTTCGCTTAATGGTATTGATTTGTACAGTGCGTCAAACGTGATTTCCATGGGTTCTTCACTCGCAACCTTTGTTTGTCCACCTGGATTATTCCTGTTCGTTACTGCAGTATTTTGGGGTGAAAGCTGAACCGCACTGCTTCTTCGCCAGTTATCTGCATTGGGTCTCTTTCCCCACCTGCTTTTAAATTCAACTTCTCCTTTTGCCCTGAGACTTGTATTGTGAAAATACCAATCACCTTTAGCAGGAACTCCGAAAATATCAGGTGAAGGATTTGTGATCACTGCCACAACTTCTTCTTCATCAAGACCCTGTTCCTTCCTCAATTTTTTCACGAGTGCTTTAATCACATCGCGTCTTTCTCCCTCTGGCATCAATGCCAGTCGCTGAAGACTATCCTGCTTATCTATTTCATCTGTGTAATCAGCAAGCCTCCCGAGCAGATCCTTTCTTTGCGTAATCTCTTCGACATTCAATAAAGTAGGATCACCAAGATTTAGCGAATCATAATATCCATAGGCTGCCCGATATTTTGCTTTCGCAAATGAAAGTTCAGCAAGTTGTAAAAATGCTTTGTTGCGTTGTGACTCATTTGTTCCATAGTACTGAATGCTTTTTTGCAACAATGCAGTTGCAGCATCCACATTGTTTCTCTCCAATTCCATCTGCGCAGCCATGTAGTAAATGATATCTCGATATTCGAAATACTTATCGCGTCGCGCCATTTTCAGTAATTCTGCAATGTTCTTTCCAATTACATCTTCACCTTCCGACTTATTTATGCGAATGGAGTTAAGTCTTGCATATACATCAAGTACAGGATCGTTGGTGTGTGAAATCGCTTTTGCAAAAAATTCTTTCGATTGTTCAAAATTTCCTGTCATCTGGTACATCTGCGCAATCAGGTATTCCCATCTTGCTCTTTCCTGGCGATTGGTTGCATTTCCAAGCGCTTCGTTCAAATGAACAGCTGCACTGTCCCAGCTTTGCTGTTTATAATGCATCCATGCCTGAACTTCTTCCAGGTCATTGTGTAATCTTTTAGGAAATGCAGGATCAGCTTTCAATGTGGCTATCAAACTACCCGCCTCTGTAAATTCATCCTGTGCGATGTACGTGCGGATCTGCCAGATGAATGCATCATTTCGACTCGGAGGTTCTGAAAATATTTTTTTAGCCAGGTTTGGATCCTCAGGTGTTGAAATACTGATGGCACTGTTGCCATCAAAGCGACTGCCGATGTATTTGTAATAACCATCCTTCTCCTTGGGAGCAAAGGCGTAATTGATAAACTGGAATGTCAGGTAGGCAGAATCAAATTGCTGTCTCAGGTAATAAGCTGCACCCCAGAGAAGGTACATGTTGTCGATCCAGTCATTACGTAGATCATGAAGCACAATACCCGTCATCGATTTATAGATCACAGAATCGAGCTGTGTTTTTTCCTGTGCTGTGGTTTCAAGTGAATAATTGTAAAATGGAAGAAGCTCTGCGTAATTGTCACGGTGCGATTCCTTAGCCCGGGCAATTATTTCGTTGAGCTTGTTGTTGGCGTTGAAAAAGTAATTGTAATGCGTTACCGTATTCTGGATAAATCGACGAGGAACGTTGAACTTTTTTTCTTCCGATTTTTCGGATTTAAGCGTTCTTTCTTCGTATTCCTTCGGTTTCTTAATATCAAAACTGATTCCGAGCTGCCCTTGCGCCGGTAAAACCAGGTGTAGCAGTAGAACAATAACCGGTGCCTTAACTAAAAACCGCATCAGGGACATGGGGGCGCAAATAAACTCTTATTAACTGAATTTCAGCCTATTTATTATAAAAATAAGCACAATTTTTGGGTAGGTTCGGTCTTCAATTCTCAAACACAACAAGCCCGAATTGCTACCTTTAGTTTCAATAGACTGATTTATGGCCAAACTGGATGCAGGCACCACGCTGAAAAGGTTGAGAAACCGCTACAGGCTCGTGGTCATGAACGATGATACTTATGAAGAAGTGGTGACATTTAAACTTTCAAGATTAAGTGTGTATATTGGTTTGAGCACAATTTTCGTTCTACTGGTAGGTCTTACAGTTGCACTGATCATTTTCACGCCTTTGAAGTATTATATCCCTGGTTATGATGATCTTAGGATCGGCCGGGAATTCAGGGAAATGAAATACCGGCAGGATTCGCTGGAGCGTCACGTGCAAAATCAGGACCTGTATATTGAGAGTGTAAAAAAAGTGCTGAGGGGAGATGTGAGCATAAACCTGGATACCACCAGGATTGTGGTTCCCACACCTGAAGAAGTAACTGATTAATAAAACCAAATCCTATGTTTAACGCTAAATCTAAATCTATGAGTGAAAAACTACCAGCCGGGAACGGCACCACCCTTATTGGTGCTGGTACAACAATCAAAGGAGACATTTCAAGCCAGAACGATCTGCGCATCGATGGTACCATTATCGGGAATGTTTCGAGCAATTCAAAAATCGTTTTAGGAGCCAGCGGAGTCATTGAAGGAGATATTTCCGGCAACCAGGCCGATATTGTCGGAAAGGTTTCAGGAAATATTCGCGTCAAGGACCTGTTGCAACTTCGTGGTGAGTGTACCATCAATGGAAATGTGTATGCTGGAAAATTGCAGGTTGAACCAACTGCTATTTTCAACGGTCAATGTCATATGGGTGCTGCTGCCGAAATCGGATCCAAAAAGCAGGTTCATGTGGTGGAGATGAATAAATCAAATGAAGTCCAGGCAATCGCCAAATAATAAAAATAGTGACCTGTTGCGCTATGCTGGTCTTGGCGCACAGGTTTTTGTTTCTCTCGGTATTGCAGTTTTTGCCGGCATTAAAGCCGACGAATGGCTTGGTTTTTCCACACCTTTGCTGGTATGGATATTTCCATTACTGGTGATCGTTGTAATGATTTACAAGATCATCAAGTCGACTTCGAAACCAACCAATCGCAATGAAACAAAATAGAATCAGGCCTCTTATCCCGTTGCTTTTGATCTTTCTTGCCGTGAATGCAGTGGCAATGAATGGAACTTTTCTCAATAAAAAATGGGAGCTTGACAAAGATGTATTGCTGATCGGCAACCTGATCATTTTCATTGCAGTTATTTTATCCTACTTTATTTCAATCCGGAATCCCAATAATAAAAATGCGCAATCTGTTGTGCGGTCGGTGTATGGCAGCACCATGCTTAAGTTGATGATCTGCATAATTGCTGCTGTTGCCTACATCATTTTGTCTGAAGGAAATGTGAATAAACCAGCCTTATTTTTCTGCATGGGTTTGTACCTTGTGTACACGTTCGTCGAAGTCAGTATTGTGACACGTGTATTGAAGGAATCAAAGAATGTCTAAGCGCGAAGCCCCGATCAGCCAGTTACAGCAATTTCTTCCACCAGGCACTTATGAACCAGTGCTGTCTTACCTGCAGCAATATAAAGTTCATTTAACCATCGCACGTGAACGTGTCAGCATTCTGGGTGATTATCGTCATCCTGTACAGGGTTACAATCATCGCATCAGCGTAAATGGAAATTTAAATACGTATTCATTTCTTATCACATTGCTTCATGAATTAGGTCACCTGTTGACATTTGAAAGGTTTGGTAACCGCGTAGCCTCGCATGGTCGTGAATGGAAAATCATTTATGGACAATTACTCGCGCAGTTTTTAAAGAACAAAACATTTCCTGAAGACATAGAAAAAGTATTGATTGACTCACTGCACAATCCTGCTGCTACCAGTTGTGCCGAAACTGATTTAGTACGTGTGCTTCGCCGTTATGACATGGATAACAGCCAGCGATTTGTCGAGGAGATTCCTGAAAATGGTTCCTTCAGAACGCCGGACGGAAAGGTTTTTCGCAAGGGAATGAAACTGCGAAAAAGATACAAATGCATTGAAGTAAAAACAGGCAGGGTATTTCTTTTTAGTCCGGTGTATGAAGTGGAACATTTGCGAACTGCGTAATTTCGGTTACTGCTCATCGTAAATCTACGAAACCGTGAAACGTACTCCTACTGGGCGTTTCACGCGATGTAAGTACTATCTATTAGATGCATTTAAAACTATCAGGTATAACCGTAAATTCTCATATTAGAATTTTGGCTGGCGTTGTTAATACATGCACTTTTGATTCAGAATACAGGGATGAGTAATCCCAAAAGTCCAAAAGTCCAAAAAGTCCAAATGTCCGTTTTAAGATCCGTTATCCATTACATGAAAAACCAAAGTTCGATTACCTAGAAAAACCGCCATCCAAATCCGATGAAAGCCAAAGCAGGCGTCCAATGCCCTTAGAAAAGAACGCACCGTCCAAGCGCCTGAATTTATTACTCCTCCACAGTTCTTGTGGGGGAGTACGTTTTTTTACGCTAATTGACGCTAATTATAGCTAATTAACGCTAATTGAATCAATCCAAATGGCAACTCGGATACCGGAAATTTTCCAACGAAGCATTGGACATTGGATATTGGACATTGAACATCAATCAAGTTGTTTCAACATCCACACATCACACCCAAAATGCCCTGAGTTACCCATCGGGCCTTTCAGGTATTCAAATCCAAACATTTCATACACCTTCATAGCTTTCTTTAATTCCGGCATTGTTTCCAGGTAAATTTTTTTGTAACCAAGTTCGCGGG
>CAZCKF010000064.1:0-6174 GCA_964499155.1 uncultured Chitinophagaceae bacterium | reverse complement strand
ATAGTTCGATAAGTTGTTTTCCAAGTCCCGCACCTCGTGCCTGTGGACGCAAATACATTTTTACAAGTTCACAGGTATCGGCTGGCAATCCATCTGTTGGGTATATGCCACCACCGCCAACAATTTCTCCATTCATTTCTGCCACGAAATACCAGGAACGAGGTTGTTTAAATACTTCTGATAAATGATCTGTTGTTGGATCGTAATAAACTGTACCCGGATGATTTGCGCCAAATTCAGCGAGGGTATCACGGACAACTTTGGCAAGCGCCAGATCATCCTGGGGTTGTATGGATCTTATTGAAAACATGGTTGACTCGTGGATAGAAATTTGTAAATCGTCTATGATCTTATTTTTAAAAAATTTCGTTTCAGCTTTAAGCTGCAAGCTATAAGCTGTTAGCTGGACTGTCAATTGCTACGCATCTGCTTACGATGCTAAACAAGAAAATTCGAAAATGTTTTTCGATTTGTATTGTCGTTTAATCTGGAAAAAGTGAAATGTTTAATGTGAACCGGGATGGTTTCCATTCTGTACGGAATTTTCGAATTTAAGTTCACCTTTCACCTTTCACATTTCACCAATAAAAAGCATTGCTCAATTAGTAACGACTCTTCGAATAAAGTTCACTTTTCACCTTTCACATTTCACCAATAAAAAGCATTGCTCAATTAGTAACGACTCTTCAAATAAAAGTTCACTTTTCACCTTTCACTTTTCACCAAACAACAACTCAGTACCCATAAAAAGAACAATCTTCCTCATCACAAAGCAACATCCTCAATTCAGGATGCTTCAGCACATCAATAAAATCAATCCAGTCATTTCCGATTTTAATTTTTCTGTACACCAGGCGAATGCCGTGGCTGTAATCTACATACCAGTTTATATGTCCTGAATAAAGTGGTTGAATGGGTTTGCCATCCATTTTGTGCCATCCATATATCGCAACGCGATTTGGTTTTGGATCAGTTACAATTTTATTTGTGATCACAACATCTTTCTTGATGCCAGCAATCAATCCATTCCGGTTTTTTCGTTGCCCTTCAATAATGAGATGGTGGTGCCACATGGTTGGCGTGCTGTCGCGGAATGCATACATGGGCACAGGTTCTAATTTGACTTCCGCAGCTTTGTAAATATCATCCACCATTTTGCGCGTGGGTAAAAAACATTCCATACTGTCAGCAACTGTTTGTGCCGCCATTGGGGTTAATGGAATACGGGCCCAGTCGTCGTCGGTACCAATGGATAAATAATCAGGAGACACATAGTAAACTGCATTGATGGTTTTACCCGTTGCATCGGTTATTGAAACATCGATTGGTTTAAAATTTCTCAGGAAAGATGGCATATTGCCATTCAGTAATTCCTCCACTGCAAAAGAATCGCGCTGCTGCCATTTGAATCCGAAAGCTTGCTTGTAAAAATCTGTCCCGCTAAGTGAGCTTTTTCTTTCTGGAAAGGTAACAGGTGTGGATGTGGAGACAGGTGGAATGGGTGAACAGGAAAAAGCGAAGAGAAAGATATATGCGAAAAGGATGGGTTTCATAATGGTGAGTGGTGAGTAGTCATAAGTGAATAGTGAGTAGTGAGTAGTGAATAGAGAGTAGTTGAATTAATTTCGAATTTGTATTATTAATTCGAAAATAATTCATTTCGAGTGTGAAGATTAGATTGAATCGTCATATGCCTTGAGCAACAATGAAAAATTTCTAAAATCAGAGATTTCTATTTAGTAAAGATTGTTCGATCTTATTTCACCTATTCACTATTGAACTATTTACCAAAAATAAACCCCTTCCAATGAAGGCCTCCCTCCATTTATATTTGTCGAAATTTTCTACATGAATCTCCACGAATACCAGGCGAAGGAATTACTGAAAAAATACAATGTCCCTGTACAGGAAGGGTATGCAGCCAGTACACCTCATGAAGCGGAAGAAGCATACAGATCAATTAAGACACAATTCGGTTCAGGATTCGCTGTTGTAAAAGCGCAGATTCATGCGGGTGGGAGAGGAAAAGGAAAGGTGCGCGAAACCGGTATCAATGGAGTAAAGGTGGGTAAGTCAGTGGAAGAGATCAGTGATTACGCGTCGAAAATCCTGGGAGGTACGCTTGTAACCCTGCAAACAGGAGAAGCTGGGAAAGTGGTTAACAAAGTACTGATCGCTCAGGACATGTATTATGACGGACCGAGTGAAAGAAAAGAATTTTACCTGTCCATATTGCTCGATCGTACCCGCGGACAAAATGTTATCATGTACAGTACAGAGGGTGGGATGAATATTGAAGATGTGGCGCACGACACGCCAGAAAAAATTTTTAAAGAATGGGTTCATCCTTCAGGCGGACTTCTTCCTTTCCAGGCGAGAAAAATTGCATTCAATCTTGGTGTCAGCGGGGAAGCATTCAAAAACATGGTAAAATTTGTGACGAATCTTTACAACGCATATGTGGGACTTGAATGTGCGATGCTTGAAATAAATCCATTGTTCAAAGCTGCTGACAATAAGATCGTTGCGGTTGATTGCAAAATGAACCTGGATGACAATGCCCTGATGCGTCATCCTGATCTTGCTGCACTTCGTGACATCAGCGAAGAAGATCCTACAGAAGTGGAAGCAGGAAAATTCAATTTAAATTTTGTAAAGCTTGATGGCAATGTTGGTTGCATGGTAAATGGAGCTGGACTTGCAATGGCAACAATGGATATGATCAAATTAAGCGGTGGTGAGCCAGCAAACTTTCTCGATGTGGGAGGAACCGCGAATGCTCAGACTGTTGAAGCAGGATTTAAGATCATTTTAAAAGATCCAAATGTAAAAGCGATCCTCATAAATATTTTCGGTGGCATCGTTCGATGCGATCGCGTGGCGCAAGGTGTTATTGATGCATATAAGAATCTAGGCAGTATAAAAATTCCAATCATTGTTCGACTGCAGGGGACCAATGCCGAAGAAGCCAAGAAATTAATTGATGAAAGTGGGTTGAAAGTGCGCTCGGCAATTGAATTGTCAGAAGCAGCGGCACTAGTGAAGGAAGCGCTGAAATAATTCAAGACCTGGCTGCACGGAAAAATTTGTAATGTGCTTCACCGCCTCATCTCCCGAAGGGGACGAGGCGGATCAATTAAGTCAGCCCCGACCCCTGCGGGAGACGGTGCTGGGATAAAGATGACCTCTGGATTTATTTGGATAAAATATCTCTGGTGTTACAACTTCGAAATCATTTTCAAAAACAATCCGGAAAGAATGGGACCAGCCTTTGATGCAGCCTCGAGCACCTCGGCATGAGTGATTATATTTTCTTCTTCGCGAATTCCAAGATCGGTGATAACACTTACTGCAAAAACGGGCAATGACATGTGATTGGCCGCAATGACTTCCTGCACTGTACTCATACCAACAGCGTCACCACCAAGGATGTGGATCATTTTGTATTCTGCCCGGGTTTCAAAAGTGGGTCCGGTAACACCAAAATAAACCCCTTCATGAATTTTTATTCCATCTGTTGCGGCAATTTGTTTTGCCAGTTGCATTAATGGTTTGTTGAACGGTTCACTCATATCCGGAAAACGCGGACCCAATTCGGAAATGTTTTTCCCAACAAGAGGGTTGATAGTTGCAAAACTGATAATATCACGGATGACCATAAGGTCACCAACACGGAAAGATGGATTGACTCCACCCGCAGCATTAGAAATAAAAAGATTTGAAATGCCCAACAATTTCATTACCCGGATGGGCAATACCACCTCCTGCGCTGAATAACCTTCGTAAAAATGGAATCGTCCCGACATGGCCACGATTTCTTTTCCACCCATTTGCCCAAAAATCAATTTGCCATCATGTCCTTCCACAGTAGATACAGGAAAATGTGGAATATCCTGATACCTGATCTCAGTTGCATTTTCAATATGACTTACAAAATCACCAAGCCCGCTGCCGAGTACAATACCAACCTGAGGCGTTTTATTGATACGTTTTTGTATGGAACCAACGGATTCGTGTAGCTTCTTTAGTTCATCCTGCATGTGCCAAAAGTAGGAATGTTGTGGTTACTTCGCTAATAGTGAGTGGTGAGTAGTGAGTGGTGAGTGGTGAGTTCTATTTGAAAATGCTTATAGGGTTGAATATTCATTAAATCGGAGAGAGAGTTAATCAAATTGCTAATTGATTATAAATATTTAACCAGCTGTTTCGAATAATATAAAATTTCAATTTTAAAAGGCCGGGACAAATTAAACTCAACTATTCACAACTCACTATTCACTATTCTATTCGCTATTCTAAAAATTCAATGAGAAACATGGTCGTCGTAATGCCTAAAAACTCAAAAAAGAACAATACGCTCTTTTAACATCAAACATCCGTCCCGTCTTTTATATTGCATCCGCTTTGACCCGGCTTTTCAAATACCTGTTCATTTTATTAATACTTTTTGAAGTAAATGATGTGCATGCGCAAATCAGGGGGCTTCCAAGAAATCTTCCGGGTTCCACAACAGGTACAGGAGGCACAACATCTGACACATTACGCCGTCGCGACAACGCCGAAGATTCCATTACGATAAAATACAGGTTGCTTGATTCGGTCCAGTGGAAACGAATGGATTCAACGATAAATGATTTTACAGTACGCTACCCTATTCCTTCAACACATATTTACCTGGGCAATACTGGCACAGCTACTCGCTCTATTTTATTTTCGCCCATACTGAAAGCCGGATGGGATCATGGCCACCATGTTTTTGATGTTTATAAATTTCGCGTAGACCAGGTTCCATTTTATAATACAACACGTCCATATTCAGAATTGGGATACTTGCTTGGTACACGAACGGAGCAGATCATCGACGTTCTGCATACACAAAACCTCAAAGCGAATTGGAACGCAGCTTTCAGGTATCGGTTGATCAATTCACCTGGCATTTTTAAAAATCAAAAAACAAACCACAATAATTATCTTTTTTCTTCCTGGTATCAATCAATCAACCAGCGTTACAATAATTTCTTTGTATTGCTTGCCAATCATTTCCAGGCATCTGAAAATGGTGGAATAAAAGATGATGAAGATTATTTAAAGAATCCCATTTTCGAGGACAGGTTTAATATTCCCACACGAATCGGTGGAGACCCACCTTTTGGAAGAGATTTTTTTTCGTCAAAAATAGCAACGGGAAACAGGCACCGTGAATTCACTTTGCTTTTACGGCAACAGTATGATTTTGGACAAAAGGATTCCATTGTTACTGATTCAACTGTGATCCCGCTTTTTTTTCCAAGGTTGCGATTTGAACATACATTTCGATTCAATACTTATAAATTCAATTTCTTCGATTTTCTTGAATCAGGCAATCGTCCAGATTCTGCATTTTATAAAGATCATTATAACCTCGCTATAGTAAATGACAGCATACATTTCAGGGAAAAATGGAAGGAATTCAGGAATGATTTTTCTGTTTACCAGTTCCCGGACGCAAAAAATCTTCAACAGTTTATTCGAGCGGGAATTTCTTTGCAATTACTTAATGGCGCTTTTACCAATATCACCAAATCATATTTCAATTTTTCACTGAATGCTGAATACAGGAATCGAACCCGTAACCAAAAATGGGACATGCTTGCGAGCGGCCAGTTGTATGTGAATGGATTAAATGCAGGCGATTATGAAGCGCTTGTTTCATTGCAAAGATTTGTTGGAAATAAAATTGGATACCTGCGTATTGGTTTCGAGAATGTAAACCGAAACCCTTCCTTCAATTTTGATGCACTCAGCAGTTTTTACCTGGATGTGCCGAAAGATTTTAAAAATGAAAATACAAGCCACATTTTTGCACAGGTGATCAATCCTGCGTTGAAATTAAAATTGTCTGGAGACTATTACCTGATCAGCAATTATACCTATTTCAAAAATTATTACAAAGCGCAGCAGGCAAGTGCATTGTTTAATTTTTTGCGCATATCAGCAGAGAAAGTTTTCAAACTTAGCCGCCGGTTTAATTTGTATTCTGAAGTGTACATTCAGCAAAAAGCCGGAACTGTTGAAATAAATGTTCCTCTACTATATACCCGAAACCGAATTGCATTCGAGGGTGTGTTTTATAAAAACCTCAACCTTTCAACCGGTTTGGAAATCCGGTATCATACACCTTATAAAGCCGATGAT
>CAZCKF010000063.1:8343-11302 GCA_964499155.1 uncultured Chitinophagaceae bacterium | reverse complement strand
AGTGCTGAAAACCAATAAAAAGAAAAATCAGATCTGCGGTATTAAAATTTTTATGGGTTCATCAACTGGTAACCTGCTGGTTGATAATCCGCTTGCACTTGACAGGATCTTCCGTGAAAGTGAAGTTTTGATCGCAACACATTGTGAAGATGAGAGCAGGATCAAGGAAAATTTAGAAAAAATCAAGCGTGAGAAACAATCACTTACTGCTGCTGATCACCCGCTCATTCGAGATGAAGAGGCCTGCTTTGCATCTTCTTTTCGTGCAATACAATTCGCCAAGAAACATGGAAGCAGGTTGCATATCCTGCACATAACAACAGAGAAAGAGTTACAATTGTTCACCAACCTGATCCCGCTTCATGGAAAAAGAATAACTGCTGAAGTTTGTGTACACCACTTACATTTTACAGCCGATGATTACACTAGACATGGCAATTTTATCAAATGCAATCCCGCTATCAAGGCTGGATACAATCGAAAAGCTTTGTGGCTTGCCCTGCTGGATGATCGCCTCGATGTTATTGCAACTGATCATGCACCACATACCCTTTCAGAAAAAAATGAGCCTTATGAAAAGGCACATGCCGGCTTACCACTTGTTCAACATTCAGTATTGCTGATGTTGAAATACCACAAAGAACATATGATCACTCTGGAAAAGATGGTTGATAAAATGTGTCATTCCGTTGCAGATTGTTTTCAAATTAAAGAACGTGGCTACATCCGTGAAGGCTATTTTGCAGACCTGGTCATTGTTGATCTGGAAAAGCCAACTGTTGTAACCAAAGACAATATTTTGTATAAATGTGGCTGGAGTCCTTTCGAAGGCGAAGTTTTCTCTGCATCGATCACGCATACATTTGTAAATGGGAATTTGGTGTATGAAAATGGCAGGATCGATGAATCTTACCGGGGGAAGCGACTGGAGTTTGATAGAACCTGAAAGCTGCGAGCGTCGAGCTGCGAGCCTCGAGCGCTGCGAGTTAATGGAAGCTATGAGTACCAAACCCTAAAATAGCTATTGGTTCATGGCTGTTGCCCGCCGGCTGACGCCAGTCGGACGGGGCTGTTGGAGGCATTGATTTAGATTCAGTACAATTTTGAGATGATTGTGCCGTCAAATTTCAAATTTTCAAATTTTTTTTCCGTGTAATCCTAGCTTAATCCCCTAAATCCGTGTTCTATAAAAATTAACATCAATGGAAATCGACAAACAAACATTCTCCGACATATCCGTCTTCCATCCCGAAGAAGAATTTTCCATTTTCCATAAACTGAATTTTACAAGAACTGTTGGGGGAAAAGAATATTTGCGCAGGTTTTTTTCGGAACCTCATCATGATTTAAAAAGAATACTTGGCACTCAAAAAATAATCAGAACCATTATTGATCACATTGGTGACTGGCCGACTGATATTACGAATGGAACAATGCTTGTTATTGAACGTTTCCTTGATTATAATCTTGATCAACCTCCTGCTGAGCCAAATAAATTTACCAGCCAGATGTATAAATTCCTGCACAGGGAAGATTATTCCATGGCGAAATATTCTGTAAAGCATCTGTCCGATTTTTACCGTGGTCTAAAAACACTTGCACAGCTTTTTCACGGTATTGAACTGCCCCAGTATTTCAGTTTTTACATCAACCGGATCTTTGCAGTGTTGCAGGAAGGTGTTTTGAAAGAGTTAGCTGACCTGCCAGAAAAACACTCTTTCACCACCTCTGAAAATTTACACTTTGCACATTACCTGCGCAATCAATATCGCAACGACACGCACGAACTTGTTGAAATTTTTTACCGTCTTGATGCATGGTACTCAATGGCATCAGCAGTTAAAAAATTTGACCTGGAATTCCCGGAATTTATCGACACCGATCTTCCATCGGTTGAAGCCCAGGGATTGTATCACATATTATTGCCGCAACCTGTTGCGTACGATGTTCACATGAACCCGGAACATAATTTCATGTTCCTGACTGGTGCAAATATGGCGGGCAAGAGTACATTTATCAAGGCTGTTGGCTCTGCTGTATTTCTTGCCCACATGGGAATGGGTGTGCCCGCAAAAAAAATGAAATTGTCGTTGTTTGATGGCATGCTCACCAATATTAATGTGCAGGACAATATTGCGAAGGGAGAAAGTTTTTTCTTTAATGAAGTGCAGCGAATAAAAAATACGATCCAGAAAATAAATGACGGGAGGAAATGGTTGGTGTTGATTGATGAACTGTTCAAAGGAACGAATGTGCAGGATGCAATGAAATGTTCATTGACAGTTATTAAGGGACTGATCAAGATTAAAAATTCATTGTTCATTTTATCAACGCACCTGTATGAAATTGGGGAAGAATTAAAATCATATTCAAATATTACATTCCGCTTTTTTGAAACAATGGTAACAGAAGATCAGCTTACATTCAGTTATCAATTGCGGGAAGGCATAAGTAATGACCGTATCGGTTATGTCATTCTTAGACGCGAAAAGGTGGTGGAAATGCTCGAGAAATTGTAAGTTGCCAAATCAAAAATGCCCATGCGAAAAATAATTTTTCTGTTGCCCTTGCTATTTATGAAAAGTGCCATAGCACAATCTCCGCGGCCGATTGATGTAAAGCATTACGAGTTTAATATCATTCTATCAGACAGGAACGATTCAGTTTACGGAACTGCCAATATCACTTTTCAGGCATTGAAGCCAACCAATGAAATAATCGTTGATCTGAAAAACGTAAAAGATGGAAAAGGAATGACAATTTCTGGCGTGCATGAAAGAGGCGGTGCGTTTTCCTTTCAACATGCTGGAGACTCAGTAATAATTGATTTATCACCTATCGCTTCCGTTGGACAAATTCGCACGATCACTATTACTTATTCGGGTATTCCTGCTGATGGACTGATCATTTCCAAAAACAAATTGGGTCAGCGCACATTTTTCGCAGACCACTGGCCTGA
>CAZCKF010000063.1:5120-8333 GCA_964499155.1 uncultured Chitinophagaceae bacterium | reverse complement strand
TAAGCAATGGAATTCAAATTGAGGAAACGAATGTATCAGACAACCTGAAACTGACGCACTTGAAAGAAACACAACCCCTGCCAATGAAAATTGCAGTTATAGGCGTTGCACGATTCGCTGTACATCATGCAGGTGAGGTAAATGGAATTCCCGTACAATCATGGGTTTATTCTGATATGAAACAATGGGGGTTTCCTGATTATGCCATTGCAACAGACATTTTAAAATGGTTCATTGATTACGTAGGACCCTATGCTTATAAAAAATTAGCGAACGTGCAATCGAAAACAATTTTCGGAGGCATGGAAAATGCGAGTGCCATTTTTTATCATGAAGGTTCAGTTAACGGAAAGAAAAATGAAGAAGCATTAATTGCACACGAGATAGCGCACCAATGGTTTGGTAATATGGCAACTGAAAAAGATTTTTCACACCTGTGGCTGAGTGAAGGCTTTGCAACCTATCTCACTGATGTTTACCTCGAATCAAAATATGGAAAGGATAGTGCGCGCAGAAAACTTGCCGGCGAGCGAAGAGCAGTTATAAATTTTGCAAAGCGAAATCCCAAGCCAGTTGTAGACACAAAATCTCCCCTGATGCAATTACTGAATGCGAACAGTTATCAAAAGGGAGCCTGGTTCTTACACATGCTGCGCAATAAGATTGGTGATTCAGCATTTCATAAAATTATTCGAACATATTATGCGCGTTATGCTGGCAAAAATGCCAATACTGATGACTTTCGAAAAGTAGCAGAAGAAATTTCAAGGCAAAGACTTGAACCTTTTTTCCGGCAATGGCTTTATACTCCAGGACATCCTGTGCTGAACATTACATGGGAATATCCGCCTGGAAAAGAAGTTGCGATCTTACATATCACTCAGGAGCAGGACACTTTGTTTGATTTCATGTTGGATGTGGACCTTGTAACTGAAAAAGGAAAAGTGAGAAAAACGTTTCAGGTTAAGGACAAGAGTTTTAGTATTGCTTTTCCTAAACAAAAGGAGAAAGTGATCGTTATTTTGATTGATCCTGATACTCAACTATTGCATGAAGCGAAGGTTTCCGCCAAGAAATAGGCGTTTTAAATAAACACGGGTTTTATTAGATTAAGCTAGGATTTCACGGAGAGATAAGCAGCTATCGTTTCATAGGATATCTATCCAAAATTTCGCTGCTATTCGCAGCGTATATCCACATTATTTCAATACATACATTTTCGAATATAATTTGAGTGACGCTTGAAGCTTTATTCCACTCGCCGCCCTCGAAGCTCGAAGCTCAAAGCTCACAGCCCATGGCAAACAATTATATTACACAGCCTCCTCCATCCCTCCAATAGCCCCGTCCGACTGGCGTCAGCCGGGCAGGCAAAAGCCAACAGCCAACCGCTTTTTTGTGCCGGATTAAAACGTATCAATTCCCGTGTTTTCCTCATTGTGCCCAACATGACGCAGTGTAATTTGTCCCATGCTCGTCAAAATCTTCGGCAGTGCAGTCTATGGTGTGGATGCAATCCCAATAACAATCGAAGCCAATTGGTCGACACAGGGAAAAGATCATTTAATAGTTGGTCTGCCTGACAGTGCGGTAAAAGAAAGTTTACTTCGTGTAGAGAATACGATCAAGGGAAATGATTACGACATGCCGAGGACGCGTGTCATCATCAACATGGCTCCTGCTGATATCAGGAAAAGCGGAACCGCTTTCGACCTTCCCATTGCAATGGGTTTTCTTGCTGCCACTGAACAAGTAGAAAATTATGATTTACTGGAAAAATATATGATCATGGGTGAATTATCACTCGATGGTGAAGTGCGGTCGATAAAAGGTGCATTGCCAATGGCAATCCAGGCAAGAAAGGATGGATTCAAAGGATTGATCATTCCAAAACAAAATGCACGGGAAGCAGGAATGGTAAATAACCTGGAAGTCTTCGGAGTTGAACATATTAAAGAGGTCATGGAATTTTTTTCAAGTAATGGAAAATCACTGAAGCCAACCGTTGTAAATACACGCGATGAATTTTATTGTACACAACAGGATTTTGATGTTGACTTCTGTGAAGTAAAGGGTCAGGAAAATATTAAACGTGCACTGGAAATTGCTGCAGCAGGCGGACACAATGCAATTTTGATTGGACCACCCGGTGCAGGTAAGACAATGCTCGCAAAAAGATTACCAACCATTCTTCCCCCACTTACACTTGCAGAAGCTCTGGAGACAACGAAAATCCATTCCGTTGCAGGCAAGCTTGCAGAAAATTCAACCTTGATCTCGCGAAGACCATTTCGATCACCGCATCATACGATCAGTGATGTTGCCCTTGTGGGTGGCGGAGGCATGCCACAACCTGGTGAAATCTCTCTTGCACACAATGGTGTTTTGTTTTTGGATGAATTACCAGAATTTAAAAGAACTGTTCTTGAAGTAATGCGACAACCAATGGAAGAAAGAAAGGTGACGATCTCGCGGGCTAAAGTTGCACTCGATTTTCCAGCGAGTTTTATGCTGATCGCTTCCATGAACCCTTGCCCCTGCGGTTTTCATAACCATCCCGATCGTGAATGCACCTGTCCCCCAGGTGCAGTGCAGAAATATTTAAATAAAGTATCAGGTCCGCTGCTTGATCGAATCGATCTGCATGTTGAAGTAACACCTGTTGCTTTCAATGAACTCACAACAAAACGTGTTGATGAAAACTCCACTGCCATTCGGGAGCGAGTAATGCGTGCACGGGACATGCAGGCACAGCGATATGAAAAAATACCGGGTATGTATGCAAATGCTCAGATGTCAAGCAAACTGCTGAAAGAAATTTGTGTGATCAATACTGCAGGTCAGAATTTGCTGAAGTCTGCAATGCAGAAATTAAATCTTTCAGCAAGAGCATACGACCGCATATTGAAAGTCTCGCGTACGATTGCAGATCTTTCAGGTACTGAAGACATCCGCGTTGAACATTTGGCGGAGGCGTTACAGTACCGGTTTTTGTACAGGGTGGGATGGGGGGGGTGAGGATGTACGAGGTACGATATACGATGTACGATGTTCCTAAATTTGAAATGTCATTTCAGATTCAAATTGCTCAACGTTCGACCAATATTACTACAAAGCAATTAATGAAGATTGAACATCGAACATTGAGCATTTTTTTGTCAGTTTTCAACATTCAAAATCACTCCCGGTGAGATCTTAAGTTCACCAGCATTG
>CAZCKF010000063.1:0-5110 GCA_964499155.1 uncultured Chitinophagaceae bacterium | reverse complement strand
CCCACTCTTACTGATGCGTAATGTGGAAACCACACCATTACCATTTCCACCCAACTCCTGGTCTTCATCACCGCCTAATGTTAATCCAACATTTGTATAAGGACTTGTATTTATAATTTGACCAAATACACTAACATCGCCCAATGCAACTACTCCACCGATATTTGGTAGCTGAATTGTTGAGTTAGCACTGATAGTCAGATTGCGAGCTACTGCAGCCTGCGTTGATGAATTATTAATGACGGTAACTCCTGGTGGAATAAAAACATCCATGAATTCATCAGGTACACAATTCGTGCTCCAGTTGCCCGCTGTATGCCAGTCGTTATTAACAGCTCCTGTCCATGTTGCAGTTGTGTGAACAGTGATTGTCGCCAAATTAGAAATTACCTGTCCGCAACCTGTGATTTTCACCCAGTATGATCGGCTTGAAGTGATATCAGGGACGTTATGTGTGTTCGAGTTTGTTCCGACAGGCTGAGAAATATCCCCCAATTCACCTCTGTACCATTGATAGGTAAATGGTGGCGTTCCTCCTACAGTCACCGTTAATACAACATCTGTACCTGCACAAACTGTTTGAGAAGATGGCTGCTGCGTAATAAAAGGAGGAGTACAATTTGCGGGTTCGTCAGCACCGAGAGCTGGCGGATTTGCATGTGGATCATTATCGATGTCATACGGGATATTGATTAAAAATACTCCACCGGCTATCATCGTATTATCTGCCGGTAATTGCAGATGTGGATCTGTTGCACTTGTGAATGTCAGCGGAGTTTTTTGTGAATTTGCATTTTGCCCTGGAATTGCAGATTGCAAACCTGCAATATCTGAAACAAAAACGCCCCCTGTAAAAACAATCGGTGCATTGCTGAAGAAATTATTGAAATCAAATGCTCCGAAAACGGTATTGGCAGCATTGTTAATTACGGAAAGCCTGTTCGCTCCAACTGTCTGGCTGTTATAAAAAATATTATTGCGAACATTTACAGTGCCAGTTACAGTCGAACCAAGATTCAATGCTGCTGGCCAGCCCGCAGGATTTGATTGGTTTGTATTTAATCTGATTGTATTGAAATCAATATTCACTCCTCCATTTGCTACATACATTCCATAACCGTTGTCTTCATCAGCCGTACCATTAAAGCCAATGCCAGTAACATCAAAAATAAAATTGTTGGAAATTTGTGTCGCAGGAGATGCAGGCGTGGAAGGCGCAAAATAAATACCCAATGCACCATAGCCGAAACTGTTCAGGTTATTTATTTTTTGAATAATATTTCGGCTGATACTGCCGCCCTGAATGATGCCGGTAAATGCAATACCAGCTATTGTTGTTGGTGATGACGTAGTAACATTCGAAATATTATTTCTCTCTACAGTTGGGTTATTTGCGTTATGAATCAGTATCGCAGATGCATCTGCACCCACAAATGCTCCTCCTCCAAATGTATTATCAATCGCGAAAAAGTTTTCATCGAGCATTACAGGGTTACCCATTACAACGATTCCATGTCTCGAATTTCTAAATTCACTACCCTGCACCGTATTATTCGCATTTGGTCCTTCTGCCGGGTTACCGAAGAAAAATTTATCTCCAAATCCAATGCCTGCTCCAGTCGTTGTTGGAGAATTTCCTACAAACCTCAGGTTGCGGAAAATGTTATTGGTGGCCCCGTCGGACGGACTCGCACTTGAAACAATGATACCGGCTGCATCTGGAATCGGGTTTTGTTGGTTAATAGTCAAACTTGAACCACCTGAATTGATACCATCAATAATAAAATTATCTGTTCCGAGAAAGTGGATCAGGGCTTCTGTGTTATTGCCGCTGATTGTAACATTTGCACCATCTGCAGGCTTTATAGTAACTGTTTTGTTTCCCTGGTGTGGATTCGGGTTTAATGTTAAAGGAGTTCCTGCAATCAGCAAGTTTTCCAGTAACCTCACCACTATATTATCAGGAAAACAAGTAGCCGCTTGAAATGCTGTACCGAAAGAATATAAATCAGAATATGTACCACCTATTCCAACTGTAATATTTGCAGGTAAAGTTGTATTTATTACCTGCGTTGGATTCATTGCATTATTGGATGGATCTGTTTCACCAGCAGTTGATGCATTTGCATTGAATGTATATGTCCCCGGAAGTGACAAATCCATTGTATTATCGAGTGTTACATCCCAATCACCAGCTATAGGAATGGTCCCACCATTCACAATTTTAATATCGTTAAATGGAGATCCGGGACCTGTTGCATTAACTGTTACAGTCACAGGTGATACCGAAAGATCAAGCGGCGATTCACTGTAGTTGCGGATCCTTAAAGTGATCTGTTGAGTACTGGTGAAGCAATTACCCGTTGCAGGTGTAACCAGTTTGAATACACCAACATCATTCGTCAATGGACCAAAGAATTCGTCTGAACCTATATCAGGTTTTGTTGGATCGCGAGGATCGCCGTCAATATCATTGGTGACACTTACAATCGGGGTACCTCCCCTGTTCAATAAACTGTTTCCTGCGCTCGTCAGGTTGAGATTTGTTGCGGGATCAATAAAATTCGGAGCAACACTGATTGAATTCGAATTGCCACCAAAACCATTTCGCAATTCAGCAAGATTTGGCCGGTCAATATTATTTATCCTGCCGAGAGCCAGGCCTGCAGGTCCGGAGACTTTAAAATTATTATGATCAATTAATGAAAACTGTGAGCTCGAAAATGCCAGCGAATAAATGGAGTAAGATTTGTCTGTAGATGAATTGGTGTTATCATAAGAATTAACTGCAATGTTGTTTACAAATTGTATCCCTGATGGAATCGTATTGAAAAAGAATGCAGCACTGCCGCCATTTAAGGTATTGAAGCCAGCTTGTGTTCCGAATAGATTTACCGTGTTGTTATAAAACGAAAGGCCATTTGAACTTCCTTCAACTGCAATTCCTGTTGGCCAATACTGTGTTAGTTGATCACTAAAGCAGCGAACATCAGCAACCTGGTTATTTGAAAAAATGATTGAAGCTGCTGTGCTGCCAGTATTGATATTAATACCGCGAGCACCATAACCGCCTGTATTATTATTTCTGATATTGAAAATCCTGTTGCCTGACACAGTCCCGTTCAATACATTGTTGCCCAGGTTCATACCAGCGATTGCATTGGTTCCGGAAGAAGATGCTGTTGAAATTATATCTCTGATGATATTACTGTTGGCATCAAAACCATTTACGTTCGAAAAAACAAACCCGCCACCACCCTGCGCAGTCGTTTGCACATTTTGAACCGTATTTGCGGTCAATTCAAGATTTGTAATATTTTGTCCGGAGAATCCGACAAATCCAATATTGTCTGGAGCAGGATTTCCTACAACACTTTGTTCAATGATTAATTGCTCTAGTGGATCATTTACAGCACCCATTGCTGATATTCCATAATAACTTCTCCTGATTGTTACTCCATTAATTGTTATGTCGTCATCAGAATATCCTGCAGTTGTTGAAGGAGTTGAACCATCAATGCCAATATTAATGCCGTACTGGCCTGAAAAAGTTGAAGACCCGCCGATAACAGTGAAATTCTTTAAGTCAATATTTGCAACACCTGGAGTCCCTCCAACAGGCTTTGCAATCCATATCCCCGCACTGGTGCCTGTATTTGTATTCGTTACGGTTAATGAACTACCTGCAGTATTTCTTCCATCAATCGTAACAAAACGTGATCCGAATAATTTTACTACTGCTGGCGAAGAATTGTTTCCGGTAATATTTACGGCTGCACCATCTGCTGGATTAATTCTCAAAGTATTTGTTGCACTTGCCTCCAAATGATTGTTAATCGTCAATGGGAAAACTTCGCCTGTTGCAGGACTATAATTTGCATCGCGTAATTCAAACACAACAGGGCCGGTCAGACATCCACCATTGTAAGCGTTGAACGCAGAAGTGATCGTTGGGAAATTTTGGCCAGCGCCTACAGTATAAGTTCCATTCAATGTATTAGCGATAAAATAAGATAAAGGAGTCGGTGGAGGTGTAGTAAGTGTGTTTACATTTGGAGCAATTGCACCAAATGGGGCAGATCTTACATTGGCTGGAGAAATTAAATCCTGGCCAAGCACGAAAAAATCGATCTCATTACCAGGACTCACTCCTCCCATAAGAGATACATCAATGGTAAAATTCCAGTTACCATTAAATGCATTACCCGATTGCAAACTACCATCTGTTTCATGCCAGGTTACTCCATTGTCCTTTGAATAATAAACTTTCAGCACATCTGAACCTGAAGTAGGTACTCCTGAAAGATCCTTAACCTGTGCAATGAATGTTCTGTTTCCAGTATTACAGGTATTAGGTAATGAAGTGATCGTTACTTCAGGACCACTTTTATCCAGCAATGTATTGTTACCCTCATGTGCGCCAAGGTCAGGAAATAATATATCCCTGCCGCCGCCACTGAAATCTAAAGTAACACCAGTGCCGGGCACTCCATGTTTTTCAATCTGTGTTGCAACAGTTGGATCCACTACAAGGAAATCCGCACCTGAACCAGTTGCAAAGTTGAGAAAAGGTGGATTTTCTGTTACTGAATTTGACTCCCGGGGATAGACGCTAGTCTGAAATGCAAAAAGTGTTTGTATACTATTGGCAACATCGCCATATATTATATTACCTGGTCCCGGTGTACCTGCATACAATAAATTATTATTAGATGTTTCATCCCAGTTGGCATTTAGTGAAATGCTGGATCGTCTCAAAGCCATTATTCTTCCTGATCCTGTTCTTGTACATGTGTTTACTACGATGTTATTGTTCACTTTTATTTTCGAGGCAGCAGCAGTTGAACTGCTTGCATGATAAATTCCGGCAGAACCAAAATTGGATCCTGTAGAAGTACCGCTTAAATGTATTGTGTTGTGAAATAGATTGATATTTCCAAAATTGCTCGAAGAGACACTAATGCCCCGAATTGCATCTGCATTGTTAACATTCGGAGTAAATAATCTTGCGATGATGTTATTGATGAGGTTTGTCGTACTCGCTGCTGTTGTTACAGAAAGACCATAAACAGATGAACCCACATTGGAAGCAGTGATGTCATAAACTTTA
>CAZCKF010000062.1:0-11315 GCA_964499155.1 uncultured Chitinophagaceae bacterium | reverse complement strand
ATGTATTGGCCATAGCAATTACCTGGTCCTGTGTATATCCTGGTGCGCGAAGTGTTATCAACGAAGATTGAATGGGAAGCTGGACTTCATATTCTGCTTTTTCGTTATCGCCTGATGTTTTTGATACCAGTGCTTTGTATCCTGCAATTTTGATCACCTTGCTGTCACCGCTGTTCCCAATCATGGGAATGGAGAGAATTGCATTAATTGAAGCAATCATTGGCGAGTTCCCTATTATTTCCAGTTCAATTTTCTTATCCGCTGCTCCATATTCACGATGAATGATAACGCCGGCCCAACCTGATGCACCTGTAACATTATCATTTGCAGTTACCGCATTTTGATCCTGCAATTTTGCAGGTAGTTTTTTGAGGATTTCTTTTCCGGTAACAATATCAAGTTCCTGCAACATTTGTTGCATGGCAAAACGGGCATCGTCCAATTTACCAGCCGAATAAGCTGTTTTCGCTGTGGTAAGCTGTTTATTAAATTCCTGTGCCCCGGCTGCATAAGAAAATGCAAACACACAAACGAGAATGAATATTTTTTTCATGATGTAGTTATAAAATTTTTTGAATTAGTTTTCTCCAAGGCTTTTTTTGATGCTGTCGATATCAATTGCATTTACAGCGGTCGTAAATGCCTGTTCATTCGCATAATTGATTCCTTCGTACACAAGCATTGAAGTCTGACCAAGAGGCACACTCATTTTATAACCAGTCCTGTCATCATATTCAATGACCGCGCGGTATCCCTTCACTTTTGTTTGTTTCCATTTTTGTTCGCCTCCAGTGGATTGACCATAACTGGGATTAGTGAGGTATAAATTCACAGCCTGCATCCAGGCAGCGTTGTTTGTGATTGTAAAATTCAATCTCTTATCACCCTCACCATATTCGCGATGAATGGTTAGCCCAGCCCAACCCCAGCCAGTGCTTGTAACCTGGTCCTGTGCTGCCTTGAATTTTAATCCGTCAATTGTTTCTGGCAACGATTTGAGAATATTTTTTCCAATTTCAAGTTCAACCCCTAGGATGGCCTGTTGAATTGCATACCTGGCTTCACCATAGCTTGCATTTTTAAAAGCAGTTTCTGCAGAAGCGAGATTTTCATTTACATCTGGTGGTGTGGTAACCAGGCCACCTCCTGTTTTGTTCCCTGGTCGATCATTTCCATTTGCCCCATTGGATCCTGCGTTTCCATTTGCACCCGGAACAGGAGTGGTGCCATTTGTTCCATTATTGGTTGAATTCGTAGAAGAACTGTTATCACTGCCAATAGCTTTTTCAGCTTTCTCTTTCAGCTTTTTCAGGAGCTGCCCCTGAGCAGTTGACACGCTGGCAATGGCAATGCAGCCACACACAAGCACTTTTATGTATCGCATGTTGATTGATTTTCGATTATGATTGATGTCAAAGGTGGTACGGTGGTCTACGTATAGGAGAGGAGCGGTAAAAATAAAAACTGAATTGAAAGAAGGAAAAACTTTTTAGTAAATGGACTGAAGTGGGGATAACTTCTGATTTTTGGTTTTTGATTTTTGATTTGGGGCCTCCAAAGAGAAGCCAGTTGGAATCCTTCAGCAAAAATTGTAAAGTCACTAAATAACCGAACATGCTAAGCAAAGAAGATCCTGTATAAACTCCTTCCAGATCGTCGTTTACCATTTCAATCTAAAACGGCTTCGAATAACAGCAGAGACATCGAAGTTTTCACAAGGATTCCAAACGGGTCAATACATCGAAGGATCAATCAAAAATCAAAAACCAAAAATCAAAAATCTTCCTTTTGCATTTCAAATCTTTAACTATTGTGTAATTCCTACACTTTCTGTTATTTTCGCCTACTTGCCAATCATTTACACGAATGAAGATTCATTTTTATGTCAGGTTCAGTACGGAATATGGTCAAAGACTGAGTGTGGGTATTGAGAATGGTAAAGCAACTGAGGAAGTTCAACTGGAATACCTCACCCACGAATGGTGGACGGGTGAATATGAAAGCAGTTCAGCGGGTTCTTTGTCCTATCATTATAAACTTTTCGACTCCAAGGGAAATGAAACTGTTGAATGGGAAAAGTCCAGAAAATTAGATCAGTCTCTTGGAAATGAATTTGCCGTAATCGACACCTGGAACCATGCCGGCACCATTGAAAATGCATTTTATACTGCCCCGTTCCAGGAAGTTTTTCTAAAACAAAAAGAGCATTCATCAAAAAGGCCGTCTCATTTCACTCATATATTCAGGGTTAAAGCCCCGTTGCTGAAAAAAAACGAAGTGTTATGCATTACAGGCAACCAGGAGGGACTGGGAAACTGGAATACAGAAGCAGCATGCAAAATGAGTTTGGAAGGTGAATGGTGGACCGCCTATCTCGAACTTGGAAAAAAAGATTTTCCCTTAGCATATAAATATGGTGTATTTGATATCGAAACCGAATCATTTGTAAAGTTCGAATCGGGGAACAACCGACTGCTGCATGCAAATGGAATCAAGCGAAAAACAACTGTTGTTCACGATGGCTTCGCTGCCGTTACATCATACAATTGGAAAGGTGCGGGAGTAGCCATTCCGGTTTTTAGTTTAAAAACACGAAACAGTTTTGGAGTTGGCGAATTTTCAGATTTGAAATTACTCGTGGACTGGGCAAAAGAAACGGGATTAAAATTGATCCAGCTCTTGCCCGTGAATGATACCATCGCAACTCATTCCTGGACGGATTCATATCCTTACGCTGCCATTTCGGCTTTTGCATTGCATCCCCTGTACATTAATATTGAAAAAGTTGCAGGTAAAAAAAATGAGATTGTAAAAGCGTTGCGAAAAAAGCAAAAGCAATTGAATTCCTTACCTGACATCGATTATGAACAGGTGATGAAATTTAAACTCGATGCTTTACGCGAAATTTTTAACGAGGAAAAAAAAGAATTCAGAAAGGATAAAGAATTTATTTCATTCTTTGAAAACAACAGGCATTGGCTCGTTCCTTATGCAGCCTTCAGTTATTTGCGCGATAAATACAAAACTCCAGATTTCAATAAATGGAGAACGTTCGCAACATACGACGCAGCAGAAATAAATAAACTGGCAGCGGGCACCAAAGCACCTGAACAAATTGCATTTTATTATTTTCTTCAATATCACCTGCACCTTCAACTTGAGGATGCAACCAATTATGCGCACAAACATGGTGTTGTAATCAAAGGAGATATTCCAATTGGGATTTATCGATACAGTGTGGACGCCTGGATGAATCCCGAACTGTACAACATGGACCAACAGGCTGGTGCTCCTCCTGATGATTTTGCAGTGAAAGGACAGAACTGGGGTTTTCCAACATACAATTGGAAACGAATGCAGCAGGATGGATTTCAATGGTGGAAACAACGCTTTTGCCAGATGAGCCATTATTTCGATGCGTTCCGTATTGATCACATCCTTGGCTTTTTCAGGATCTGGAGTATTCCGGCTCATGCTGTTGAAGGAATCATGGGCCATTTCATTCCTGCGATTCCTGTACATGCAAATGAATTTGGAGAAAGAGGTATCTGGTTTGATTACGAGCGCTTTTGTACTTCATTCATTACGGATGAATTGCTATGGAATGTTTTTGGTGACAACCGTCAATGGATCATTGATGAATTTCTTGTACCGAATGAAAGGAACGGATATGATCTGAAACCTGAATTTGATACGCAGCAAAAAATTGCCGGGTATTTTAAAACGCTGCTTGATATTGAAGAAAACAGGAAATTGAAAGAAGGTTTGTTTGATCTTATTTCTAATGTGATTTTTTTCGAAGAAACAGGTTCAGAAAAAAAGCAATTTCATTTTCGCATTTCTATGGAACGTACCTATTCGTTCCAGCAACTCGACGCACATGTACAGCACAAATTGAAGGAATTATATGTTGATTATTTTTTCCGGCGTCAGGATGATTTCTGGAAAAATGAGGCAATGCATAAACTGCCGGAATTAAAACGCGCTACAAACATGCTTGTGTGCGGAGAAGATCTTGGCATGGTTCCTCACTGCGTTCCCGAAGTAATGGATCAATTGGGATTACTGAGCCTTGAAATCCAGCGCATGCCAAAAGATCCGCAACGTGAATTCTTTCATCCAAACGATGCTCCTTATTTATCAGTGATCACACCAAGTACCCACGATATGAGTACGATAAGGGGTTGGTGGGAGGAAGACCGGCAAAAGACACAACGATTTTTTGAAACACTGATGGGAGGTTATGAAGCGCCGGTTTATTGCGAACCCTGGATCAACCGCGCTGTCATCATGCAGCATATGTATTCACCTGCCATGTGGAGTATTTTTCAAATCCAGGATCTGCTTGGAATGAGTAGTACACTGCGTCGTGAAAATCCACATGAAGAAAGAATCAACATTCCAGCAAATGCAAAACATTACTGGAAGTACAGGATGCATATTGATATTGAAGATTTGATAAAAGAGAAAGAGTTTAATGATTCGATAAAGGAGTTGGTGAAGAACAGCGGAAGATCCTGATTTTTGATTTTGGATTGGGCTGTCCTAAACTATAACATGAAGGCTTTGATTAGACAAGGTTCGAACATTCCCTACATTTTTGAAAATTCATTTATCAGAAACTATTCATTGCTATGTGTTGCTCATCTCTCCGTGAAATCCCAGCCTTCGCAAGGCTACAGCGGGCAAGCTAGTTTAATCCCATAAATCCGTGTTTAATGAATGTCTCCCATAAAAGCTACAGACTTAAGTTTCGTCATCCCTTCACCATCTCCAAAGGAACAAAGACGCATCAACCCACTTTTGTTGTTAAGCTTGAACATTTTGGAATTACAGGTTTTGGAGAGGCGCCGGCGATCAGTTATTATAATATCCCGGTAGAAAAAATGGCTGAGGATTTGGAACGAAAAAAAGGAATGGTCGAAAAATTTGCGTTCACAGATCCTGAAAGATTCTGGCATTTTTGTCATCACCTTTTTCCTGACAATTCTTTTCTGGTTTGTGCACTTGATATTGCAGGCTGGGATTTATATGCGAAAATGAAAAACAAACCCTTGTGGAAATTGTGGATGGAAAAATATGAAAATGCTCCGGTTACAGATTACACCATTGCAATCGACAGCATTGAAAACATGGTGAAAAAAGCCAAAGAGAAACCGTGGCCAGTTTATAAAATCAAATTGGGAACAGCAGAAGACATTGCAATTGCTGAAACATTAAAAAAAGAAACTGATGCAGTATTACGCGTGGATGCAAATGCGGGTTGGACAGTAACGCAAGCTTTGAATATAATCCCGGAATTGGAGCGTTTGTCGATAGAGTTAGTCGAACAACCACTTGCGAAAGATGATTTTAAAGGGATGATGCAGTTGCAGGAAAAATTTTCAATTCCTTTTTATGCGGATGAAAGTTGTGTTTCAGAAAAGGATGTTGAAAAATGTGCTGGTGTTTTCAACGGTATTAATATTAAACTTACAAAGTGCGGAGGCATCACACCTGCATTGCGGATGATAAAAAATGCAGGGAAATTAGGTATGCAGATCATGATCGGCTGTATGAATGAATCCACCATTGGTTCAGCAGCAATCGCACACCTTGCACCACTTGCTGATCACATTGATATGGATGGACCATTGCTTCTGGAAGAAGATATTGCAACAGGACTTATGTATGATTTCGGAAATGTCAAACTCTCAAATGAACCAGGACTTGGAGTTCATATCCTGGAAGATTTTGAATAACCAATTATTATATAAAATCTATAATGGATTCGTTGGACATCCCTGGCCGCGTTTGCTGCCTGGACGAAAAGAAGATCCTCCGGAATTAATTCGGAATTGCAAGTGTAATCCAGTGAAATAATAATAATCTTTGGATTTGACTCCACCTCTTATGTCCGCCTTACTTGGATAAGTAGGATCACCTCCGGGAACTTCATCTTCCCGATAACTGAGCGACACAGCCTGGGGTCCGCGTTGTGCGAGCAAATCAGCCTGGTCAGCGTATAAATGACTAACATCATCCAGGTAATCGGTAAAAGTTTTGCGCACACCCATTTCAATTCCAATTCTGAAATTATCTGTAACAGCATAACGAACGCCGCCACCAAAAGGCATTGAAACCTGTGTGAGGGAATAGGGTTTGCGATCTTCATATCCAGTAAGACCCTGTCCCTCTGTGCTCAAAGGTTTTAGATGAACCTGCATACCGGTTGAATCAAATGTGTATGGGTTAAACCTGAAAATGGCAAGGCCTCCAAAAAAATAAGGTGTCCAGCGGCGTACGTAAATATTCTGAATAGAATATTCACCCATTAAGCTGGCTTCAAAAATCTTTGATTCGAAACTCAGGTTGCGAAATTTTAATTCCTGGTCTTTTTGAAATTTATCATGACCTGCAACCTTACCGAAAGTGATACCTGAACGAACCATCCAGTTATCATTTAATTCATAAGATAAGGAAACGCCAACTGAAGCTTTTGTTTGCTGAAGAGAAAATGCTCCACTTACAAGGTCTCCCTGGTAATTGGAAAGTCCCCCGGTAAAGCCGAGATGAAGGTTTTGGGCAAATAAAAACCCCGGCAATAATGCAAAGAGTACGAGGATGGTAAGTCTCATATGGTTGATTATGGGATAACAGTATGCAAAATTCAGACCGAATGCCGGAAAGAAGGTTTAAACGCACGTTCGACTTCGTTTTTGTTCGTTTTGAACAGAAACTGAAATTGAGCTTTCCCTTTTAACGAAGTGAAAACGCGAATCTCGACTCATCATCCCGACCTGTCCATAACTTTGTGGATCAACACACTAAATGGCATTCCGTAATCAGCAGCACTTTATTGAAGAATTGGAAAAAGCGGGGGAGCTGGTCAGAATAAAAACTTACGTCAATCCTCATCTTGAAATCGCAGAAATCACGGACCGTGTCAGCAAATCTGGTAATGGCGGCAAGGCATTGCTTTTTGAAAATACAGGCTATGATTTTCCAGTGTTGATGAACGCTTACGGCAGTGAAAAGCGCATGTGCATGGCGCTTGGTGTCAAAAAACTGGATGATGTAGCACATGAAATTGAACGGTTGTTTAAAATGCTTGCTGCACCCAAGGAAAAAATACTGGATAAATTAAGATTGCTTCCCACACTCGGTCAATTCGCATCATGGATGCCATCGGTTCGATCCGGCAGGGGAGAGTGCCAGGAAGTAATCATGAAAGAACCGGATATTACCAAACTACCTGTGATCACCTGCTGGCCCAAAGACGGAGGTCCTTTTGTAACACTCCCTGTCATTCATACCAAAGATCCCAATACACTTGCAAGAAATGTTGGTATGTACCGCATGCAGGTATTTTCTCCAAATATGACCGGTATGCACTGGCACAAGCATAAGGTTTCAGCAAAACATTTTAATGAATACAAAAAATTAAATAAGCGCATGCCCGTTGCCGTGGCACTGGGTGGTGATCCGGTGTATGCATATTCAGCAACAGCGCCACTGCCGGAAAATGTGGATGAGTACATGCTTGCAGGTTTTTTGCGCAAGAAAAAAGTAGAACTTGTAAAATGTATTACGCAGCCTGATATCGAAGTGCCTTCTGATGCAGATTTTATCATTGAAGGTTATGTTGATCCCAATGATGAATTAGTTTGGGAAGGTCCTTTTGGCGACCATACCGGGTATTATTCATTGCCTGACTGGTACCCTCGATTTCACATTACCTGCATCACGCATAAAAAGAAGCCTGTTTATCCTGCAACCATTGTTGGTATTCCACCGCAGGAAGATGCATGGCTGGGTAAGGCAACGGAAAGAATATTTCTGGCCCCCATTAAAATGACAATGGTTCCTGAGATCATGGACATGGACATGCCTGTTGAAGGAGTTTTTCACAACCTGGTAATTGCACAAATAAAAAAAGATTATGCAGGTCAGGGACAAAAAGTAATGAATGCAATGTGGGGTGCAGGGCAAATGATGTTCAATAAAATTCTTGTTCTTGCCGATGAAAAAGTAAAGATCCAGGATTATAAAGCACTTGCTCAATATGTATTTGAAAATTTAAACCCGGCAACCGATATCTATTTTTCGACCGGCCCGATGGATGTGTTGGATCACAGTTGCAGTAAGCTTGGTTTTGGCGGTAAAATGTGCATTGACGGAACTACAAAATATGAGGAAGAAACAGATGATACCTGGTACAGGGAATGTGAAATACCGACACGCGAAGTTGTGGAAAATGTAGTCAAAGATTTCGAAGAGATTAAAGGTATTAATACAACACTGCTCGATCAACAAGTTGCCTGTATCATTGTAAGTGTTGAAAAAAATAAGAGGGGACATGTAAAACAATTACATGAACAACTTTTTTCAACACCCGGCATGGAAGGAATAAAAATGATCCTCTACATTGAACACACTGTGGATCCAAATGATCTTGCTGTTGCTTTATGGAGACTTTGCAATAATCTCGATCCGCGTCGTGATCATGTGGTTTCCACCAAAAAACTTGAAGGAGATCCTGGATATGTGAGCTGCATGGGTTTTGATGGAACACGCAAAACAAAACATCTTGATGACTTTCATCGCGATTGGCCCAATATCATTGTTGCGGACCAGGACACAATCGATGCAGTTGATGAAAAATGGTCTTCACTTGGAATTGGTCCTCATATAGTTTCCCCGTCTTTAAAATATTTTGATCAGATGTATGGATCGGATGCGGTGGTAAAATGATGAGAGAACCTGTTGGCTGTTGGCTTTTGGAGGTATGTTAGTATCTTCTGCGAAGCTTAATCAATGTCTCCAACAGCCAAAAGCTAATAGCCAACAGCTTTATCGGATATTTGAGTATGTCGATCCACGTTCTCATGACAGGGGCCGGAGCTCCAGGTGCACCTGGCATTTTAAAATGCCTGCAGGCAAATCCAACAATTCACATCACTATGGCCGATGCAGATCCGAATGCATTGGGAAAATACATTCATGCAGAATTTGAACAGATTCCACGAGGTGATGATCCTTCATTAGCCCAACAATTGCTTTCCATTTGTAAAAAAAGAAAAATAAATGTTGTACTTCCTCTTGTTACCCGCGAATTAATTCCTCTTGCAAAAAATAAATTGCAATTCGAAAAAGAGGGCATCCATGTTTTGATTTCTGATGCTGAAACACTTGAAATTGCCAACAACAAAACCGCACTGTACCAATTCATGGATTGGCGAGGGATGAAAGTGCCAGCATTCAGGGTTGCAGAAAATTTATCACAATTTGAAAACGCTGTTGAAGAACTGGGATATCCAAACAAAACCGTTTGTTTTAAACCATCTGTTTCTAATGGTAGTCGTGGATTTCGCATCATAGACCCACACGCAAAAGAATTCGATCTTTTGTTTAATGAAAAGCCAACAGCGCGTTACATTTCTTTCGACGATGCAAAGCGCATTTTGAAAAATGGTTTCCCTGAATTGCTGGTAACTGAATACTTGGAAGGACCAGAATATTCAGTCGATTGTTTGTGCAATCATGGAAATCCGGTGCTCGTTATTCCCCGCATTCGCAATAAAATAGTCAATGGAATTAGTGCTGCAGGAGAATTCGTCAACAATCAGGGCATTATTCAATATTGTAAAGAGATCATCACATCATTAAAACTTCATGGAAATATTGGGATCCAGGTAAAGGAAAATGAAGAGGGTCAACCCCTGATTCTGGAGATTAATCCACGCGTCCAAGGTACCATTGTTGCTGCTCTTGGCGCAGGTGTAAACCTGCCCGTTTTAGCCATTAAGCAGGAATTGAAACAAAACATCCAGCAAGGGGAAATGGAGGTCCAATGGGGAACGAAATTTCAGCGGTATTGGAATGAGGTGTTTTATGTATAGCTGTTAGCTTTTAGCTGTTGGGTATTCGAAGCTGTTAGACTCGTTGCACTCTATATAAAGGGAAAAGCCATATAGCTTTTAGGTCGGTCGATTATACAGGGAAATTGATAGCTTTAGGAAGGTATTTTTAGCATAGGGTGAATTCAAATGAGCTTTAAATACTGAACAAGAAAATTCAACATTTTCCCAAAAATCTTCTCAAAGCTGCATTCCTTTCGACACTTTTTAACGTCTTCATCAGTCAGGGAATAATTACCTTGTGACAGGATTAAAGGATGGGTGAAGGATTACAGGATTTTAAAACACTGTTGAGTGTTTCTCGCGAGGAGTGCCCAATCCAAAATCTAAAATCTAAAATCAAAAATTTTATGCGGCGTTTCGGTTTAGTGATGTCCATGATCGCGGTTGCAGCAGTTGCAATGTCGCAGAGTTCAAACACTTTATTGTGGAAGATCAGTGGTAATGGTTTGGCAAAACCTTCCTATCTCTTTGGCACCATCCATATGATGTGCAAGGACGACGCTGTATTGAGTGATGAGTTAAGAACTGCTATCAGCAGCAGCGACCAGGTTTATCTGGAAGTGGATATGGATAATCTTTTTGAAATGCTGGGCACAATGCGTCACATGAAGATGAAGGGAGATACAACGCTTGCAGACCTGCTTGATGAAAAAGATTATAAAAGAGTAAAAGCTTATTTCCAGAAAAAATCTTCACTGCTTCCATTCAGCATGCTGGAAACATACAAACCATTTCTTGCTGTTTCAACCTTACTTGAATCAGGCATCGATTGCCAGGCTGTCGCTATGGAACAGGTGATCATGGAAGAGGCAAAAAGAAATGGAAAACAAATCAAAGGGCTTGAATCGATGGCTTACCAGATGAGCATTTTTGATAGTATCCCATACAAATTACAAGCACAGCAACTTGTTGAATACATCGATAAGGCTGGCGACAATGATGGCGATATGAAAGAATTTGAAGAATTGGTAAAAGCTTACAAGAGCCAGGATCTTGCAAAGCTTGAAAAAATTACAATGGAGCAGGATATGGGCATTTCGAATTTTGCAAACCTGCTTTTATATAACCGCAACAGGAATTGGGTGGAAAAACTGCAAAGACTCATGACTGAAAAATCATTGACAATAGCAGTGGGTGCAGGACACCTTCCCGGAACAAAAGGAGTTATCAACCTGCTTCGCAAAGCCGGGTACATTGTAACACCATTGCCTAATAAATCAAGGAAATCGCAGGAGATCTGATCACACTCTTTCCAGGACTGAAAAGAAAAAATCACCTTCTATTTTAGCATTTTCATCGCTGTCGCTTCCATGCACTGCATTTTCGCCGATGGATGATGCAAACATTTTGCGAATCGTTCCCTCATCTGCTTTTGCAGGATCAGTAGCACCAATCAATGTGCGAAATTCAGCA
>CAZCKF010000061.1:9671-11367 GCA_964499155.1 uncultured Chitinophagaceae bacterium | reverse complement strand
GATACCTGGATGTTGTTTGCAAAAAGTGGTGTTGAAAATAAAAATCCAACACAGCACATCATGAAATGTCTGATACGCATAGCAGCAGTTTTGGTTGCGCCGGAAGCCCGGTCAATTATTTAATCAATGAAATCGGAAAAACAGAGCGCGTGGTTAACCTTTAATGATTAACAGTAATCACGGGAGAAGAATTCGATGGTGGATTTTCAATGGAGAAAGTGAATCAGCACTGTTAAACTAATTGTTTTATGGGAAGATGCAAAAAAGTAAACAGAAATTATTATTGAGGAATCACATCAACTATCATTTTTGACTTTGTTCCCCCTCCTCCGGCAATAATTGCTGCACCGCTGCGAACGTCTACTGCAACCTGGAACGTATAAGTGCCCGGTCCTAAAGTGAATAACTCTGTAGTTATAAATGTACTTCCGTTGTCAGTCCCCTGGCGTACCCAATGATATGTCCCCTCTAGTGATCCTGTTCCATTACTAAAAACCTGCAATTCGATCTTGCTGTCCTCGCAAAATGCGCAAGTGGGCGCATAAACAAAAATGTGTGCAGTGATGAGGACTTTTGCACTTCCGTTAAGCGTTATGGTATGTTCAAGTCCCGGAATATAAACTGATGGATCGTTTACACTTGTTAATAAGGTAGAACTTGTAGTTCCAATCTTGGTTAAGTAACTATATCGCGGACCATTACCCGGAGTCATCCACATCGGAGTTGCAGAAGATCCCATTGAAGTAAGCACCTGCCCGGCAGAACCGGTTGCACCACCAATCTTTAATGCACCATTGTTTACGTTCATGGTAAACTGAAATCCACTGGTATTTCCATAGAAACCAACATACTGATCATTTTCCATTCCCACAAATGCTCCTAACCCCTGGGCATTGTTATTTAACCACAAGCCCGCAGAAGTTGCATTCGTACCGCCACTTCGAATTCTCATTCGTCCATTTACATCCAATAAGTAATTTGGAACAACTCCTATTCCTAATTGTCCGACTTGATCGAGATACATGCGTGGTACATTACCATTTGTTCTGAATTGCAATCCATTCGTAAATGAAAAGTTGTTATATACTATTCCTCCATGCGTAGCTGCCCCTGGTCGACCAAATAGAATTCCGCTTTCCACATTACCCGGAGAAATTAAATTTAAATATGTGTTGTTGGTGCTTTCTACCAATAGCGGCCCAAGTGTTCCGGTTGTGCCGGTTGAACCATTAACAACGTGCAACGGTTGTAGTGGATTGGTGGTTCCAATTCCGACGTTTGTTTGAGCACTAATGGAGATGGAAATAAATGTGGCAATCATTGCAACTACGCAGGCGCGTAAATTGTTGTTTGCAACCTTTTGCATAGCAGTTAGTTTAGAGTAAGAAGGTAGGATTTTCCTCAGAAAATAGGAATACCCTAAACAGGTATGCAGCAACAAACAGACAATAAAAAATCTATGGAATTATAGCTGACTTAATAACTCACTTTCTGTATTCCAGTATTAATATCCTTAACAACAAAAGCGCCATTGAGATCCAGGGTTGGTATTAGATAATTATCATCGAACCACAGTGTAGCGCGTGGATCAGTAAAATGCCTGATCTTGGTATCAATGTTTTCCAGAATTTCCATTGTCAGCATTTTCTTTGATTCAATGTCGTATTTACCTGTTATTGTAACTGTGAGTCCAAAA
>CAZCKF010000061.1:2420-9661 GCA_964499155.1 uncultured Chitinophagaceae bacterium | reverse complement strand
TAATAGAGTTTGTCATCTTTCACATGAAATGAACTATACATTCCCAGGCTGGCAGCTCTCTCAACTCTTTTTGGAACAACAGCTACCGCAAGCCTTTCCAGTTTATCGGAAAAAATCATCATCAACGCATCTGAATTTTGCAAAGTAGTTTTAGTAGAACTTCCCGTGCCACGGACAATTTCACTCAAACTTTCAGTCCATATAATAATTTTATCCTCATACTCCTTAACCTGGATAATTTTCAAATCATCCCATTGGTTTGAATGTATTTTATCCAGTTTGCTGTTTAGTTCAACGAAAGAATTCTCTACATCTTTTTTAAATGCTTTGTCTAAAATAACATGCTGGAGTTTTTTAACATTTGAATTAAAATCAAGTGCATAAATGCTAAAAATCGGATCCTTGTCCTTATTTGTATAAATAGCAGTCAGAAAAAAGTTTCCGTTTTTTTCTGAAGGCGTCAACCGTGCGGTAAATCCGCTGTTCTTTCTTGCTTCAAACGGACAGTTCATCTGCAACTGCTTTTTCCCTGAAGCGTCGAATTTCGTGACAGTGTATATCTCATCATTGCGCGTACTGAGATACACGTTCCCGTCCTTGTCGTTTTCAATTGTTTCGAAATCTCCAGCCGGATTCTGGTCAAGTTTTACAATTGTCGTCTCAAGTTTTTCGTCAAATGTTAATATGGTAAAGCTTTTTATCATTGCGAATTCGTCCATCATTTTACCGAGCCCGATACCATAAGGTGCGATTGAAACACGTTTACCGCGCGCCGATTCACGGATTCCCAATTTGAAAAATTTTCCATCAGCAGAAGTGAAGAATTTAAATTCCAGAGCATTTTTGATTTCAGGGAGATTGACTTTTTTACGCATTAACAGTTTCCCTGATGACTGGTCGATCAGGTTAACATATAATTTACCCATCAGATTTTTTGCAGCACCCTCTCCATCAGTAACAACAATTATATTATTCTGGAATTTTGCAATTTTCACAGGAATGCCTTCCAGCGGCCTGTTGAATTTCACTTTTATTCCACCATCCAGCTTGATGACACCAAACCGGTTACGATCGTAGGCAACCATCGTTATTACCTCGTTGTTTCCTGTATAAATTTTACTGGCTTCAAAATCAGCTGAAGAAGATGAATGCATAAACGGGTCTGAAACTCCGGAAAGCAGATTACTTGACGATGGAATGATCCGCCAGTCAAGATCAGTTTTTTCTTCCATCAATTTCTGGGCAATAGTTACTGAACTGCAACAGCATATCCAGCCAAACACAAATATCAGTTTTCGCATAGGCGCATATTAGAACATTACTTCCTATAGGCAATAGATCCAAAATAAAAATGATGTAAATCATGTTGGCTGGATAACTTCAGATACCTCAAATAAAAATGCCCTGAATAATTCAAGGCAATTTTTTGCGGACCGGACCGGACTCGAACCCGTCTCGGCTCAGCCGAGACCGTGACGGGTGGCTATTATGTTGGTTGGTTGTTTTATCAACCATTCAAAATATTCAGCTTTACATTTTTTCAATTTCCTTTCTCGGATCAATGCGTTGGTTTTAGATAAATGCTGTTCAACGTAAATTAATTTCCAGGGTCTTCTAGCAGCTGTATATGTTGACAGTCCGGCATTATGGTCAGTAAGACGTTTCTGATAATCCCGACAATAACCTTTATAGTAAGTTCCATCAAGTTCTCTCCTGATTATGTATACGTAATGCGACATAAAAAAAGCCCCTTTTTAAGGAGCTGATTTGCGGACCGGACGGGACTCGAACCCGCGACCTCCGCCGTGACAGGGCGGCATTCTAACCAACTGAACTACCGATCCTTGGGTTAAAATGAGGACTGCAAATATAGGGCAAACCGTGATTTTAAGGCGAAGTTTTTTGCGTCTTACTCCCTTTGCGGCAGGTAATCGTTCCCGTTCTCGCCTGACAGAAAAAACTCAAAACAAAAGAGCCTCCAATCGAATTGGAAGCTCTTACATATTTGAACAACTATTTTGATTAACAGGTTTTTACTTCATCGCCTGCAACAATCCCAACACCTGCCCGGCTCTGTTGATGATGTTGCCTTTTTTGTCAACATACATCTGCCCATTCCTGTTACCCGAAATTATAAACGGATACCTGGAATTATTTGTCCTTGACAAATTACCAATATGATGCCATTGGTTGTTGACGCGTTGCAAAACGTTTGACTGGTTATTTACAACAAAACCACCATTGCGAACAGTGCCTGAGAAAACCTGTCCAAGAATTCCAATAAGTATTTCACCTAATGAAACAGAAGCGGTCTGTCGGCGCGTGTCGGTACCTGGACTTGTTTGACCATTTTTTTGGCGACGCACTGGTTCTTCATCTCTGGCCATCACGCCACCTTCTTCCCTATGCGCTACATTCCAGCCATTTTTGATTGCTGTCAAACGGTTGTGCTTACCTGGATGGGTTACAGATTCATAGTTGCTTGCGATCAGTTGCATCGCGGCTTGCGCATCGGCAAGGGTAGCACCCATCTTTCTCAATGCATAACCAGAAAATTCATCGGCTTCCAATTCAACCGACGGGTTACTGCCCTGTCCACCATCTGTATGTCCTTCCAGATGGTGACCAACTTCATGTGCCAATACACTGATCGATGCCCAGCGATTTCCCGAAGCGCGATCAAGCTGGTTGATAAAATTTGGATTGTACAAAACATACCTTCTGCCACCAGAATTCACAGCAGCTGCATTCGGTACACGGGTTGTACTTTGAATTTCAAAGTTTGCATTCCTGTCAACTGCATCAAGAATTTCCGCAATGATCGCCCGTCCTTCAGCAACAGAAGCGAAATTATTCATCGGCACATTCCAGCCGGAATTATTTTTCACCGGATCGTGTACGCCGATGCGGATGTTCAGTTGCCCGAACATTTGAAAAGATGAGAAAATAATTAAGAGAGAGAGTAAAGATTTTTTCATTTGGATTTTTTTCTTTCATTATTCACAAGCCATGCCGTGAAATGTTAACAGGCTTGTGACAAGGACGATTTAACAATTGGAAATCTGAAAAGTTAGGTTGTTGTTAATGCCGCGTGTCATTGCATGCACTTAACTGATAAAAATTGTTAACCCATGTTTTGATTTCGAATAAATAAGATGAAGAAAATGTAGTAGAGAAAGAGAAACAGAAACAGAAAGAGGGACGTAATCAATCATCAATCTTCGAGTTAAAATTGACCATTGACTATTGACTATTGACTCCAAAGAAAGAGAAGAGCTTCCGCCCTACCTCACCATAGGAAACAACCTTCTCAAATCACTCTCACTCGGCCTGCTTCCATATTCACACACCTCGAATGCTTCGGCATGTTGTACCTGTGTTGCACGATCATTACCATACCATTTTACTAATGCTGCACGCACTTCTGGGGTGATAGTAGTTGCTCTTGTTTTTGCAAGCCACGCTTTGCGTTGTGAAGTATCTTTTGGAACCTGGTCTGCATAACCACCAATCCATGGCAGCCATTCATACATCTGCGACGTATGCGCATGCAATGCATTTATTTTTTTATCAAACACTGAACTGATGTCAACAGCAATGTCAGGACGAAATGGATTTGGTCTTTGAAAATGATCCTGGAAATACAAAAACACAGGATTCTTTTTTAAGGGCGGAACATCCGGTGTCACGTTTGGAACACCAACCATGTATGCAGCATCTTGTACGAGCACCCCAGTATATCGATGATCAGGATGATAATCATTCGGACGTGGTGCCAGCACAACATCTGCATTCCATTTCCTGATCTCACGAATGATCTGGTGTCTTACATCAAGACTTGGAACTAATTCTCCATCATGATTATCCAGTACAACATATTCAACACCCAATTGTCTTCCTGCTTCATGTGCTTCTGCTGTTCTTCTTTTTGCAAGCGCTCCACCACCCTGCGATTGATGTCCGGCATCCCCATTTGTTACAGAAACAAATTTGACTGCATGTCCCATCTGTGCAAACAGTGCTGCAGTACCTCCGCCTTTCTGATCACAATCATCGGGATGACCACCGATCATGATGATGCGAAGGGGGGCATTTGTTTGTGCGGAGGCATTGAAAAATGAAAAAAACAACAGAACGAATAAATATTTTTTCATGATGTGGCAGTTGAGTAATTAAGATACACAATGGGTGGGAATGAAGGATAGTGAATAGTGAATGGCAGTTTACAGGCTTCGACTATCTTTTTATTCGATGCAGTATGTGTTTTTTTTTGACTGTAAGGCAAGCCTGTCTGAATACAATTGGGCACGCGCAGCCACTTCCTGGAATTAAAAAAGCCTCGCAGTTAAAATATCGTTTTAACTACGAGGCTCCAGATCAATGAGATTTGATTAATTATCTGCTGCTTACTCCGTTCTTTCTATTCTTTAAGCCATTTGTTTTTTTACCAGCAGCTTTTTTTGCAATCTTAGCCTTAACATCCGCAAGTGCATCAGCAAGTTCCTGCAGTTCTGGATCCAGACCTGGCGAGAATTCTTCCGGACGTTCAGGAGCAAGTGGATTTGGATAGCTTTCCCGGGGTTTATCCAGGGTCACCAGTTCAGTTCCGTCATTTGCCGGAGCAGATCCATTAAATATCTTATCCATCATCGAACTATCAAGTCTGAAATGGTATTGCTCGCGGTTAACTCCCGCATCTATTAATTTTTTAACCTCGGGATACGCTGAAGAATCAAACTTAGGTATAGGAAGTACTTTATTCCAGTCCACACCCAATGTTTCCAATGCTTTCGCGAACGCCATTTCATGTGCTTCATCTCTCGCAATCAAAAACGAAACTGTCGCACGAAAAGTTTTGTTACTCGACATCTGGTAGATCCTGCATTTCTGCAGTCGGCCTGTAGATTCCAGGACAAGATTATCGAGCAGGTCAAGTACAAGGTTTCCATTGCAGTGCACATAACTTCCCTGCCATGGATTTCCGGCTGCATCCACCGGCAATGCTCCCTGTGCTCCAACTATAAAATGATGCGGATTCATTTCTTCCTTTGCATTATCCATCGGGGTTGTGCCACCACTGCCAGGCACAGCAAATTTCTTTCCCTGGTAACGGGGTGAACCGTCCAGTAAAGTGGCAATGGTTTTTGAGATCAATTCAACGTGACTGATCTCTTCAATACCAATTCCCTGGATAAGATCGAGATATGGAGTACCATCACCGCGAAAATTAAAACTCTGGAAAAGATATTGCATCATTGTGCGCATCTCGCCAAACTGTCCACCCAGTCCTTCCTGTAATGCATTAGCTGCTGATGGATCGGGTTCGTCTGCTATGATGGGGTTGATTAAATTCTGAACGTGAAAAAACATAAATTGATTTTATATGAAGAAGATATTTGAAATAGTATGCGTTCAAATGAAATGCCATCACACGTAAACACAATTACTTAATTTTAAACATGCAAACGGCAAACATTTATCTCGTAATGGGCAATAGGAGATGCACAAACGTCAGACTTGAATTGTGAATAGAATAATTCCTGTCGCCCGATTACTTGCCAGATACTTCCGAAATTGCTCATGCAAACACTTCGCATTCATCATATGTAGTCAGGGTCTTCAACAATGGTAAGGGCTACCAAACCCACATCTCCCCAACCCCAGTCTGCTGTCTCCTCGCTCCTGATTATCTTTACGCCTAAATCGATTTAATGATCAAAATCGGCGTCTTCGGTACAGGCCATCTCGGTAAATTTCATCTGAACAACTGGAAGGAAATTCCAGGTGTTGAACTCGTTGGTTTTTACGATCCAGATGATGATACTGCCATTGAGGTCAGTAATAAATACCAGATTGCTCGCTTTCTCAATCCCGAAGAATTGGTGAATGCCTGCGATGCGGTTGATATTGTAGCCCCGACAAATTTCCATTTCGAATTGTGTGAGTTGGCCATACGTAGGGGGCGGCATGTATTCGTGGAAAAGCCACTTGCAAATACAATGGATGAAGCAAGGCAATTAGTGAAACTTGTTGAAGAATCGAATATCAAATTTCAGGTTGGACATGTTGAACGATTCAATCCTGCCTATCTCGCAATTAAAGACCTCTCATTGAATCCAATGTTCATTGAAGTGCACAGGCTGGCCCAATTCAACCCGCGAGGAACGGAAGTAAGTGTGATCCTCGATCTCATGATCCATGATATCGATATTATTTTAAGCATTGTAAAAAGTGATGTAAAAAATATTTCAGCGAGTGGAGTTGCGGTGATGACTGAAACACCTGACATCGCCAACGTGCGCATTGAATTCAACAACGGGTGCGTTGCGAATCTTACTTCGAGCAGGATATCGATGAAAAAAATGCGTAAAATGCGATTGTTTCAAAAAGATGCATATATCGGTATTGATTTTCTGAATAAAAAAACAGAAGTGATCAAATTGAAGGAACCTTCCGACTCAAATGTTTTTGCATTTGATATTGAAACTCCATCAGGTAAAAGAACGATTGCAATTGCTAATCCATCAGTACCAGAAGTAAATGCAATCCGTAAAGAACTGGAAGAATTTCGTGATGCGATTTTGTTGAATACAAGAACTGTAGTGTCAGAATATGATGGCCTGCATGCCATGGATGTTGCGCACCAGATCCTGAAAAAAATCGGAAACAATATCCTGGTTCATTAATCATGAAGAGCAACAAACAAATAGCTGTCGGTTGGTATGCACTGATGGATTACATGACAGCTGCTGTTGCATGGGCTTCATTTTACCAGATAAGAAAACTGTTGCTCGATGAAATGGATTACGGAGGGAAACTGGATCTTGGTCCCACGCTTATCCTTGGCGTTCTGTTGATCCCTGCCGGCTGGATCTCTTTATACATACTTACCGGAACATATCGTTCACTCTATAAAAAATCACGGCTGATTGAATTTACCAGCACCCTGCTGAATACTTTCATTGGCTGCATCGTCCTTTTCTTTGCTTTCATACTGGATGATATAAAAGATGATAATTACAAATATTATTACACTGCAATTGGCTGTCTTTTTTTACTGCATTTCATTTTAACTTTTACGGGAAGACTATTGTTGCTTAACCGGGCCAAAAATCAAATCAATTCCGGGCAGGTCCGGTTTAATACATTATTGATCGGTAATCAACAAAATGCAATTTCTACTTTTGAAAAAACAAACAGGCAGCTACGTACCGATGGATTTTATTATAGCGGGTATGTCC
>CAZCKF010000061.1:0-2410 GCA_964499155.1 uncultured Chitinophagaceae bacterium | reverse complement strand
AAAGCACAAATGAAATTACCCGGCTGGGTAACATGGACAACATCGAATCGATTATTGATGAAAGAAACATCAGTCTTGTTGTACTGGCGGGTGAAAAACACGATGAGCAACTCATTAAAACTGTTATCAATCGTCTCTCGGAGAAAGATGTGGAAGTGAAAATGTCGCCCGACACGCTCGACATAGTAGCAGGTTCTGTTCGTACTTCCAATGTATTGGGTGCGCCGTTGATCGATCTTCATACTTCATTGATCCCTGCATGGCAACAGAACATAAAAAAACTGATTGATGTGGTGATTGCCGCCCTTGGTCTCATCCTTCTTTCACCATTCTTTTTATACATCGCTATCCGGACCGCAATGTCATCGAGAGGACCAATTATTTTCAAACAGGAAAGGGTTGGATACAAGGGCAAACCATTCATGTTGTATAAATTCAGGTCAATGGAACACGATGCTGAAAAACATGGACCAAAACTTTCTTCTGATCATGATGCAAGGATCACTCAATGGGGAAAAACGATGAGAAAATGGAGATTCGATGAGCTTCCACAATTATGGAATATTTTAAAAGGTGAAATGAGTCTTGTGGGGCCAAGACCTGAAAGAAAATTTTATATTGACCAAATCGTACAACGATTTCCTTATTATAAATTTTTGCTCAAAGTAAAACCTGGTCTTACGAGCTGGGGCATGGTGCAATTTGGCTACGCTGAAAATGTTGAAGAAATGATCGAGCGAAGCAAATTCGACCTGTTGTATATCGAAAATGTATCTGTGGCACTGGATTTAAAAATTATGATTCATACGATCAGAATTATATTTTTAGGGAAAGGAAAATAAACTCCCATGCAACCCCGCTGCCTGCTTTTATTCGCGGCTTTGAATTTATCCGCGTTTGCTTTTTCACAGGAAGAATACTGGCAACAAAATGTTACTTACAAGATATCAGTCACCTTGGACCCAGTAAGAAATACACTTAAAGGAATAATGAATCTTGATTACAGGAATAATTCACCTGATACGCTTTCTTTTATTTGGTTCCATCTCTGGCCAAATGCATATAAAAATCATGAAACTGCTTTTGCAAAACAATTGAATCAATACAATCAGGTAACAAAACTGGATAAATTCAAACATTATGGATACATCGACAGTTTATATTTTTTAGTAAATGATGTTGCGGTTAAAACTGAATTTCATCAAGAACACATTGATATTTTAAAAATTCATTTGCCAAATGCACTGATACCTGGAAAAAAGATCACCATTTCAACGCCTTTCTTCGTTCAAATACCAACCTACATTTCTCGACTCGGCCATTTTAGTGAATCATTTATGATATCACAATGGTATCCCAAACCAGCGGTGTATGATAGAAAAGGGTGGCATGAAATGCCTTACCTGGAAATGGGAGAATTTTACAGTGAATTTGGAACGTACTATGTTTCGATTACGGTGCCATCTTCATTTGTGGTTGCTGCTACAGGTCAACTTCAGAACGCAGATGAATTACAAGCATACCGTGATATTGGAAGCAGAAATTTAAAAGAATATAAAAAGAACCTGAAGTATATGTCATTAACTGATCAGCCGGTTAAGACATTACATTACAAAGCTGAAAAGGTGCATGATTTTGCCTGGTTTACGCAAAAAGATCTAATTATCGAATACGATACACTACGACTTCTAAACGGAATCATTGATGTATTTGCTTTCCACCAGGAAAAAGGGAATTCTAATTGGGAAAGTGGGACAAAGATGATTAAAGATGCAGTCAAATTTTATTCAACAACAATTGGTGAATATGAGTATCCTGTAGTTGCAGCCGTGGAAGCAAAGATCAGGAATGAAACGTCAGGTGGAATGGAATACCCCATGATTACCCTAATAACAAGTCCTGATGCTACTGAACTGGAATTAAACTCAGTTATTGCTCATGAAGTAGGGCATAATTGGTTCTATGGTATACTTGGCAGCAATGAACGCACGCATCCCTGGATGGACGAAGGTATCAATACTTATTACCAGCTCCGCTGCGAATTACAGCAATTGAAAGGTAGTCCGATGATCAATGAGGGAGTAACGGCAAGTTTGAATCTGCGTGATCCTGATAAGGCACTGGCTTTTATAGTAAATATGGTAAGTAGAATGCCAATGGAGCCACCGATAGAAACACCTGCAGATAAATTTTCTACGAGTCAGGATTATGCAAACGTTGTTTACATGAAAGCAGCAATATGGATGTATCTACTGGAATTGAATGTCAACAAGTTTAATCTTGATTTTGCAATGCAGGATTTTTTTGACATGTGGAAATTCAAACATCCGTACCCGGAAGACCTTAAAGACTCACTTGAATATTCCCTGGAAATGGATCTGGGGCCTTTGTTCGAAGTATTAAATAAGAA
>CAZCKF010000060.1:0-11521 GCA_964499155.1 uncultured Chitinophagaceae bacterium | reverse complement strand
ATGTCAGAGAAGGTCAAACGGTTGGTAAAGGAACTGTGCTTGCAAAACTTTATGATGGAGACCTGCAGGCACAATTAAATAAACTTCGCGTGCAATTGCAGATTGCAAACCAGCGTGAAGCAAGAATGGATCAGCTTGTAAAGATTGGCGGCATTAGCAAACAGGACCAGGATCTTGCACGTCTTGAAGTAAGCAATATCAGATCTGATATGGCAATTCTTCAGGCTGATATTGCAAAGACGGTGATTCGTGCACCATTCAGCGGAATGATCGGTTTAAAAAATATCAGCCCAGGTGCATATGTTACGCCTGCAACTGTTATTACAACAATTCAACAGGTTGCTCAATTGAAATTGGATTTTGCCATTCCAGAAAAATATGCAGATCAAATGCGGGTTGGGCGCATTGTGAATTTTACTTACCAGGGTTCAACAAAAAGTTACGGAGCAAGGATTATGGCCACTGAATCAAGTGTTGCTGAAGCTACGAGAAGTCTAATGATCAGATCAGTTATAATGAATCCAGACAGGGGTTTATTACCTGGCGCATTTGCAACAGTAACTCTTGAACTAGATCCAAACACGAATGCAATCCTGGTTCCATCTCAAGCCATACTTCCTTCCGCAAGGTCGAAAAGAGTGATTGTTTACAATAATGGAAATGCAGATTTCAGGGACATTACAACAGGTTTACGCGATTCTTCGCGTGTACAGGTATTAACAGGGTTAAATGTGGGAGATACGATTGTTGTAACGGGTTTGCTCACTGTAAGACCCGATAGTAAGATCCAGCTTGGAAAGGTTATCAATGCGGCACCACGTGCTGCTTTAAATTAATGCTAAAGCTAGACACATGAATATTTCAGAGCTGAGTTTGCGAAGGCCTGTACTGGCCATTGTGATGAATATCATCATTGTGATTTTCGGTGTGATTGGCTTTAAATTTTTAGGTGTTCGCGACTACCCTGCAATTGACCCGCCCAATATAAGTGTGCGCACTTCCTATCCTGGTGCAAACGCCGATATCATCGAATCGCAGATCACGGAACCGATCGAAAAAGCGATCATGAGTATCCCCGGTATAAAAAATATTACTTCGTCAAGCAGCCAGGGTTCCAGTAACATCAATGTTGAATTTGATCTGAATTCCGACCTCGAAGCTGCAGCCAATGATGTGCGCGACAAAGTATCACAGGCAACGCGTTCACTCCCACCCGATCTTGATGCACCACCTGTGGTTTCTAAAGCGGATGCGAGTTCTGATGCAATCATTTCTGTTTCTGTGCAAAGCGAAACGCGTAACCAGTTACAGGTAACTGAATATGCCAACAACAATCTTGTTGAAAGATTACAAACAATACCCGGTGTGAGTGGATTGCAGATCTGGGGCGAAAAAAGATATGCAATGCGTATTTGGTTTGATCCGCAAAAAATGATTGCGTACGGAATTACGCCAAATGATCTTGCTGCTGCAATGACACGCGAAAATGTGGAATTACCATCAGGAAAAATATCAGGAGATGCCACTGAATTGTCAGTTCGCACATTTGGAAGATTAAATACTGAAGAGGAATTTAACAATGTAGTGATCCGTAATGTAAATGGACAGGATATTCGCGTGCGCGATATTGGCGAAGCAGTACTTGGACCGGAAAATGAAGAAGCTGCATTTCGTGAAAGTGGGGTTCCGATGATTGCCCTGGCTTTAGTACCTCAACCCGGTGCGAATTATGTTGAAATATCAGATGAGTTTTATAAAAGACTTGAAGAAATAAAGAAACAGGTTCCTGAAGATATCGAGTTGAATATTGTAATGGACCAAACAAGATTTATCAAAAAGTCAATTGCCGAAGTTGAAGAAACACTCATCATTTCCATTGTACTTGTTGTCACCATTATCTTTCTATTTTTCCGCGACTGGATCATTGCTATTCGTCCATTGATCGATATCCCCGTGTGTTTGATCGGTGCATTTTTCATCATGTACGTGGCAGGATTTACCATTAATGTGTTAACACTCCTTGGAATTGTCCTCGCAACAGGTCTTGTTGTGGATGATGGAATTGTGGTGACGGAAAACATTTATAAAAAAATGGAACAGGGCAAGGGCAAGTGGCAGGCTGCACTTGAGGGCTCAAAAGAAATTTATTTCGCTGTCATTTCCACATCGATCACACTCGCCGTAGTATTTCTTCCCATTGTATTTCTTGAAGGTTTTGTCGGTCGATTGTTCCGTGAATTTGGTATCGTGGTTGCAGGTGCTGTATTGATCTCTGCATTTGTTTCCCTCACACTTACCGTGGTACTAAACGTAAAGCTTACACGAAAAAATGTTCACAACCATTCCTGGTTTTACAGAAAAACTGAACCTTTTTTCCGTGGAATGGAAAATGGTTACCGTCGTGCGCTGGAAGGATTCATGCGTGTACGCTGGATGGCATTTGTGCTGATTGGTGCCTGCATAGGAGCCATATTTTTTATTGGCCGCAACATTCCATCAGAACTGGCTCCCATGGAAGATCGATCACAATTCCGGTTGTCGATGACGGCACCTGAAGGAACTTCTTTCGATTACATGGATCAGTATGTAACAAAAGTTACGAACATGATCCTTGATTCAATTCCAGAAAAAACCACGGTGTTGAGCAATACAGCTCCCGGATTTACAGGATCAGGAAATGCGAATACAGGTTTTGTTCGTGTTGCACTCGTTGAGCCAAAAGATCGGGAACGTACGCAACAGGATATTGTAAATATGGTGAACAGGAATCTTCCCAAATTCTCGGAAGGACGATCATTTGCCATTCAGGAACAAACTATTTCTGCTAGCCGTCGTGGCGGACAACCTGTATCATTTGTTTTGCAGAACAATAATTTTGATAAACTACGTGCAGTACTTCCGCAATTCATTGAAGCAGCCAACCAGGATCCTGTTCTGCAGGGTGTGGATGCAGATCTGAAATTTAATAAACCAGAATTGCGCATTGATATTGACAGGTTGAAAGCAAGTCAGCTTGGAGTAACTGTTGAAGACGTATCACAAACATTACAGCTTGCTCTTAGTAACAGGCGACTTAGCTTTTTTACAAGAGAGGGAAAACAATATTCTGTTCTTGCCCAGGTAGCACGCGGTGACAGAGATGATCCATCAGATCTCAAAGCATTTTATGTACGCAATAATGTGGGAACGCTTATCAGTCTGGATAACCTGGTGACAGTTACAGAAGAAACAACACCGCCAACTATTTATCACTACAACAGGTACAAATCTGCAACTATATCATCAGGTCTTGCTGAAGGAAAAACCATTGGAGATGGAATTGAAGCGATGGAAAAAATTGCTGACCGCTTGCTCGATGAAACATTTACAACTTCTCTTGCCGGAGCATCGCGTGATTTTAAGGAAAGTTCGAGCAATACAAGTTTCGCATTCATGCTTGCGCTTGTACTGATCTTTCTTGTACTTGCTGCGCAATTTGAAAGTTTTGTTGACCCATTGGTGATCATGCTTACCGTTCCGCTCGCGATTGCTGGTGCCGTACTCTCTTTATGGGCATTTGGTCATACAATCAATATTTTTTCGCAGATAGGAATGATCATGCTTATTGGTCTTGTTACAAAAAATGGAATTCTTATTGTGGAATTTGCCAACCAGAACAGGTTGGCTGGAAAAGAAAAAAGGGAAGCCGTGATCTATGCAGCCACCATGCGACTAAGGCCCATTCTTATGACGAGTCTCGCGATGTCGCTTGGCGCTTTGCCGCTTGCGCTTTCACTTGGTGCTGCAGCAACGAGCAGAATTCCGTTGGGAATTGTAATAGTCGGTGGAATTCTTTTTTCACTCATACTGACGCTGTTTGTAATCCCGGCGATGTATTCTTATTTATCAACCAAAAAGAAAAAAAGCGAACTGGATAACATTCCTTCAGATACAACGGTGGTCACAGAGCACCGTGAAGTGCACCCGGTTTAATTTCACCCTATGAGATTTCTATTTCTTGCAATATTCATTTCTTCAGTCTCCCATGCGCAACGTGTCATAACTGTTGATGAAGCAATTGCCACGGCATTGCAGAATAATTATGACATCCAGATATCCAGAAATGATTCCATGGTTGCTGCCATTGATTATTCTTTTCGGAATGCTGCCTTCCTGCCGAGAGTAAATGCCACTGTTGGAAATGTATGGAACACAAACAGCCAGAAACAGGAATTTTCAGATGGAACCAACCGAGAAAGAAACGGAGTAAAATCAAGCAACCTTGCGGGAAACCTGGGTGTTAGCTGGGTTGTTTTTGACGGGCTCAAAATGTTCATTACGCGCGACAAGCTGGAACAATTTATTTCTCTTGGTGAAATGGGGGTGCGAAATCAAATTTCACTTACAGTTGCTGATGTTATCAATAATTACTACAACATTGTCAGGCAAAAACAGCAACTCCGTGCAGTTGAAGAACAGATGTCTGTGTACGAAGAAAGAGTAAAACTTGCAGAGGCAAAATTTGAAATTGGCACAGGAATCAAACCAGATGTATTGCAGGGCAGGGTTGACCTGAATGCACAGAAGGCTGCACAAATGCAACAGCTCACATTGATCGAACAGTTAAAAGTTCAGCTCAATCGATTGATGAATATTCCCCTGAATTCAAAGTATGATGTTGTGGATACCATTCCTCTCCAACTTGAATTATCACTTGGGAATATCCAGGCAATTGCAGATACTTTGAATCCTGCATTGAAACTTGCCGAACAAAACATTGCCATTGCTCAATTAACGCTGAAGGAAAGACGTGCTGAAAGGTGGCCAACTGTTTCGATCAATGGCGCATACAACTATTCTCGCACCAACAACAATGCAGTAGTAAATCCATTTTCACCTCTTTTCAGCAGGAACAAAGGGTTTAATTATGGCATCTCGGCATCTATTCCCATTTTAAATAATTTGAATACTCGCAGACTGATCAAACAGGCACAACTCGACATACAGTACCGGGAGCTCATTTACATGAATGAACGCTCACGCGTAAACATGGAAGTGATCAATGCATTCAGCGATTATGAATTTCAAAAGCGTGCGTTGCGACTGGAAGAGGAAAACATTACACTCGCTAGAGAAAACGTAATGATTGCAATGGAGCGCTATCGTCTTGGCGTTGCCACATTTATTGAAATGCGCGAAGCACAACGCAGCCTTGAAGATGCATTCAACCGATTGATTACTGCCAGGTACAATACGAAGGTGGCGGAGACGGCGTTATTGCGTCTGCAGGGAGATTTCTGAAAATTTCAAGATTTCAATATTTCAAGATTTCAAGATTGGCTCCGTAACATGCTACCAAGTAGATAGAGTCAATGATTCGTGTAATTCGTTTTAATCCGTGTAAATTAGCTTCATGAATCCACAGGTTGGCATTATCATGGGCAGCGACAGCGACCTGCCGATCATGCAGGCGGCTGCAGATGTTTTAAAGGAGTTCAATATACCATTTGAAGTCACTGTAGTATCTGCTCATCGTACACCTGCCAGAATGATGGAATATGCGGAGAAGGCAAGAAGTCGTGGATTGAAAGTGATAATTGCAGGAGCCGGTGGTGCTGCACATCTTCCTGGGATGGTGGCAGCCGTTACATCTTTACCCGTTATCGGTGTACCAATCAAATCTTCAAATTCAATAGATGGCTGGGATTCTGTTTTGTCGATTCTTCAAATGCCCAATGGAGTACCGGTTGCAACGGTTGCATTAAATGCTGCAAAGAATGCTGGCATACTTGCCGCAGAGATACTTGGCTCTTCCAATGAGAAAATTGGTGAACAGGTCGATGCTTATAAACAATCACTCAACCAGGAAGTAATTCAAAAAGTAGAGAAACTGAAAAAAGAAGGATGGCAAAACAGTTTCGACTGATATTACCTGCAATATTCATTCTCCTTTTACAATCTTGTTCTATGGATTCAAGCTTGACAATGGTAAAAGAGCTCAATGAGTACCCATCTGGTTCTGCAATTGAATACATCGACGGAAAATTTTATATCGCAGGAGATGATGCAACTTATTTTATTGTCCTCGATAAAAATCTTGATTCAATCGGTCGAATTAATGCAGTACAGGCAAATGAACACCGCATTCCAAAAAAACTGAAACCAGATTTTGAAGCCATTACAGCCTTTGAAGAAAATGGTCAATCCAAATTGCTTGTAATTGGTTCAGGCTCGTATGGGAATGTTCGCAACAAAGCAATGGTTATTGATATTACAACTGGAGATACCGTAGAAGCAAGACTTGATACACTCTTCGAAAGAATTTACAAAGACATTGGGATTATAAATATTGAGGCAATTGCGAAAACTCCCAATGGTTTTGTTATGGGTAACCGGGGAAATATTGGTTTCAAAAAAAATCATCTTGTTTTATTGCCTGAACAATTCTGGAAGGCTGCTGACATTGCCGGACATAAATTAATTGAAATTGAGCAAACAGATATTGCCTCAGATTTCTCGGGCATTTCCGGTTGCGCCTATCTCGCATCAAAAGACTGGTTACTCATCACTGCATCAACTGAAAACACTTCTGATGTGTTTAGTGACGGAGATATCGGTAAAAGTTTTTTGTGGATCATTAAAGATTTTAAAACGAAGAAGACTGGAATTGTGAAAATTGATCTCATTATAGATCTCGAGTCGCTTGACAGCCGATTCAAGGGGCAAAAAGTAGAATCCGTTTGTATTATTGAAGAAGGAGAAAAATTTTTGGAGCTGGCATTTGTAGCAGATAATGATGAGGGATCGACGTGGATTGGGATACTGAAATATGCGGTGAAATAAATATCAGAAATAAAAACTTTTTCGGGAATGACCTTGTATTAAAATAATTTGCGCCGGAAAATTTAACTGCCCACTGCCCACTGCCCACTGCCCACTGCCCACTGCCCACTGCCCACTGCCCACTCTACTTCTCTTTCAAAACAACAAACTCCTGCTCAAGCGCCAATGAATGTTCCAGCAGCCTTTTCACAAATTCCCTTCCGTATTTGGCATAGTAATAAATAATATTCTCCCTGCGTTCCTGTAATCCGCCTCCGGGAAATAAACCATTTTTCAACTGAACTAACTGGCGTTGCTGTGCATCGAATTTTTTCTTTTCAGCACGAAACATTTTCTTTTCCAGTTCCTTTAGTTTTTTTATTGCTGCTGTTTCGAGTGCTTCAACATGTTGCACCAGTGTTTCATCAACCTGTTTTGCCTGGGTTTTTATTTGTTTGTAAATATTAAGGGTTTGTGTCAGGGTGCCATTCAATGATAATTCACGCTCAGAATTATTTGCCACAAATTCATTCACAAGTTTTTGTTCATCTTTAAAAAGGTCATCTATATCAAGCCCAAGCTTCTCTACTTTTTCTTTCCATTTTTTTTCAAGAATTAGAAAAGAATTTCTGAGGACAAGAACTGGCATGGGAACTTTGTAATGATCGAAAAGTTGTTTCAACTGCAACCAGTATGCTATCTCTCCTCCACCGCCAATAAAAACTATATTGGGCAGAATGGTTTCCTGGTAAAGTCCCCTCAGAATTACATTGGGACTAAAGTTCTCAGGGTGGGTTACTAATTCTTCTTCAATTTCTTCAGCGCTTACTGCCCTGTCCTGGTCATGGATATAAAATTTGCCATTTTTCTTTTCTATCCTGCCACGCAATTGATTATCCAGGTAAAAAAGATTTACATCGCGCGGTTGAGCCTGAACTTTGTATCCTTCTCCTAACTCCTCACAGGTTTGCGCAACGATCGAAGATGGAATTTGCTGCAACAGATCATCCTTGAATATCGGCAGCATTTGTTTCTTCAGGTTAGAAGCATCCGCGTTTAAAACCACAAGACCAAATTCACCAAACAACGCATTGATAATTCCAAGAGTTGCATGTTGTATGGTTTCTCCTTCCTTGAAATATTTTTTTAGCAGATCCACAATTTCTTTTCCAAAAGGCAATACTGATACTTCACCACTTATTTCACTGATTATTTTAACCAGAGATCGATCTATGATCATTCTTCCAAACGCACCCTTCTGATTTGTTTTCCATTCGTGTTTTTGTCCATTCAGATAGAAATGTCCAAGCTCTTCGAAATCTGCATCTTCTGTTCCGATGTAAAACACCGGAATGAACGTGTACTCCGGTAATGATGTTTTTAAATGCGTCGAAAGCTTAATGGAGTGAATGATCTTGTAAATGAAATACAGGGGGCCCGTAAACAGATTGGGCTGATGCGCTGAACATATCGTAAATGTATTTTGATCTGCAAGTGCTTGTATGTTTGATTTGACAGCACTGCTTAATTCTATGTTTTTATATTGGATGTTTAAATGGTTAACAAGGATTGTTCTTTCACCTGAAAAATTTTTCCTGGCTTCAATCGCTGCTTTGATGCCTTTTATGTCTGGCTTATAAGAATAAAATGGTTGCAGTGCAGTGGATTGGTCAATATAATCAAGCACAAGTTTTGAAAAATAACCTGTCTGCCGGTATGGGATTCGTATGTCAATGCAATCCATAAGAAAGTAAAAGTATCACAGGGAAGCCGCAGGCGATAATGTTTTAAAAATTTTAACCTCAACTTATTTCAACCTGTAAGCTGCAACACTGTTTTTAAAGAATGTGGGTATGTAAACGGTTTTGTTCTTTCGATCATACCCGATATCAGCAGAATTAATTTTTTCCGCCCGCGTATCGAGCAATTTTACCGGTGCTTTTTTCTCTTTGACTAAGTAAACTGTACCACCCCAGCATGACACTATAAATTCATTATTACCTACCGGTTCAATGCCATCTGTATCGCGTTCCATACCCTCTGCTACTTTCTCTGCCTTCATTTTACGTTCGACCTCGTACAGTGTTCCCTGGTCAAGCACATACAGATCATCTCCATGAGTAAGCAGGCCATTTGGGCCCTTCAATACGGTGCTGTCGAGATAAGTTGATACAGCGGTACCCTCAACCCTGTGTACCATTCGTGTTCTTGAATCAGAAACGTAAACAATTCCCTTTTTATCTACTGCAACATCATTTAAAAAAATGGCACCGTCAATTTTGATGCGGCTTGTGATCATACTGCTGTTCACATCAATGGACAGGAGTTCATCAATATCTGAAACCCACAAAGTGCCCTTGTAAAGAGCCATACCTTTTGGAGCATTCAACCCAGCGATCCAGTTTGCATTTTGAATTTTCCCATCCAGGCCCACTGTACCAATTGAACCTTTGCCATCTTTTGCTCCGGGATTTCCATCAATATTGGATACATACAGAATCATTTTTTCTTCATCGAACAGAACGGATTCGCACGTTTTGAGCAGTGTATCAGTTTCCCAGATTTTTACGAGTTCCTGTGCGTTGGAACCCACAGTTGAAACAATCAATACGAGAAGGAGTATCAGGTGTTTCATGATCAAGATGTTTTAATAAAGGTAAGTGTCATTATTTACCATCGATTAGGAATTCTGAATCGCCCGGCGCCGGCATGATTGAAACGATCCACATAAAATGATTCGAGGCCAACAGAAGGTTTCTTGTGTGAAATAATTTCTTCCACTACCCTGCCTGTTCCTGCTGCGAGTGATAATCCAAGCATTGCATGACCTGTGGCAATGGTGAGGTTTGAATATTTTTTATGCCGGCCGATATATGGTAATCCATCCGGAGAAAGCGGTCGTAAGCCCGACCAGATATGATCTCGTTCTGGAAATTGAACAGGAAGATCGGGATAATACAGTTTGGCTGCTTTAAAGATCGCTTCTGCTCGTTTGATCAATAAAGGACTTTCAAGTCCGCTGATCTCCATGGTTCCACCCATGCGTAAATCGTCACCCATCGGCGTCATGGCTACACGATGATCGACAAGGATGGCAGGGTAACAAAGATTGCGTTCAACTTTTTCGAAGGTCATGCTGTATCCCTTTCCAGCTTGCAACATGATTTCAATACCAAGGAAACGCGATATTACGGGCGTCCATGATCCTGCTGCTAGTACAAATTCATCACAAAAAATATCGCCCTTGTCAGTTATAACTTTTGAAATTTTGCCCTCGTCATATTCAAATGAAGTAATTGATGTATTGAGTTTGAATTCAACACCTTTTTTTAGCAAGTGATCATAGATCGTTTTCATTAAATCCCCGGGATGGAGATGAGCATCAATTTCATACAAAACGCCGCCCCGTGCATTCACTTTTACATGGGGTTCCGCTTCCTGCAATTGGGCTGCATTATAATACCGTGTTTTTAAACCATATTTTTTCCCCTCTTCAGCAAGTTCAATTTCATGTTTTTCAGTATGAGGTGACTGAAAAAGCATAAAACATCCCTGCTCCTTCATTCGAAAAGAATTTCCCAAATCATTCCTGATCTCACATGTCAATTCCCTGCTGAATGCAAGCAGATCAAAAAGTGGTCTTGCATTTTTTTCTACTGTTTTAGCGTTGGCGTTTTTCCAGAATGTAAAACACCATTTGATTAAATCGCCATCGAGTCGAGGTTTAATATAAAAAGGAGAAGAAGAACTGAGCATCCAGCGCAATCCTTTGGCTATGATACCTGGTGAAGCAAGCGGAATAAAATGACTGGGAGAAACATATCCTGCATTTCCAAATGAAGCACCAGTGGTAATGCTTGCTTTGTCAATAACAGTAACTTCATATCCTTCCTTGTTCAGGTAATAGGCACAACAGAGACCAACAATACCACCACCTGCAATTACAACCTTCATTATTTTTTCTTCTTCGTTAAACTGCGAATTAAATCAACTTCCTTTTGATCGTATGGTTCTCCATTTGATCTGAAAATTTCATGGAACCACAAAGGTGGTTCAGATGTATATTTTTTCGTCCAGGTATCCCATGGATATTTGGTTTGCGTTTTACCATCAACAAATCCCCAGTTGATTGCACCAACATTGTATTTAAATGCAATGGGCAAAATGTTTTGTATCGTACTTCCTGTTGGTCTTGCCATGTATTCTGTGCACACGATCGGCCTGTTGTATCGTTGCAGCCAAATTACCCGCTTTTCAAAATCGGCAACATCATTATAACAATGAAAGGAAATGAAATCTGAATTGTCAAAGCAATACCTGTTCATTTCATTCAATGTGGAATCATGACTCCAGTCTCCATACCAGGGAGCAGAAGTGAGTGGTTGTGATGGATTTACCTGGCGCGCCCATGCAAAAGAAAGTTGTAATAAATCAAGTCCAAGTTTTGCTTTATTAGGTGGTTCTTTTTTTCCATAAGCATCATGATTGTTATTGTCAGGCTCATTTACCAGTTCCCATGCAATTACTCTTGCATCGTTTTTAAATGCTGTAATTACTCCTTTCACATATCGCTCGAGGTATGGATATTCATTTAGTCTTTCAAGTATCAAATGACCTGGACTTTGCACCCATCCTGAATTGTGCACATGCGGAAAAGGATCTCGCTGCTTTCCCGGATGTGGAAATGGATCCCACACCGAATCAAAAAATACAAACATCA
>CAZCKF010000059.1:2164-11586 GCA_964499155.1 uncultured Chitinophagaceae bacterium | reverse complement strand
TTGCGATAAGCAGTCCTGCCAAACACAGGAAATCCAACGCTTACCGAGAAACCAGAGTAAGGGTTTGACATTCCATACAGCCTTTGTGAAAAAAAACGGCCATCAAATGTGGGTTTCTTCCCCTGTCTCTGAACACTCATTTCAGCTTCTGCAATACTTATATTTTGATTTTGCAACTGAATTGAAGGATGTTCTTTAATAGTATCCAGGCTAAATTCAACATGTACTTTTTGCAATGGCGTTAATTCTGGAAGAAAAAGAAAATTAGTATTTGTAAGTTGTTTCAATACTTCCTGTTGAGCCGCAATATCCCGGTTCAGCATATTAACCTGTACTGTAGCTTCTTGTGATTTGGCAATAGCTGCTATACTATCCAACCCAGCACTTTCACCTGTCCTTACTTTGAGCCTTGCTGAACTGGCCATTGATTTATACAGGCTATCTAGGCGAAGCAGGAGCTGTTGACGGTTTTGCAAGTACCAGATGTTGTAGTAGGCAGCCTGCACATTACGCTTTATCTCCAACGCTCTTAGTTGCTTTGATAACTCCACCGATTTTACTTGTTCCTCAAGAAGTTTTTTTCTTGCCTTATATATTGTTGGCCATTCCAGGCTTTGTGATAAACCGATTTTCAGAATGCCCTTTTGGTCTTGAGGAGATAAGTCTTCGTTCTCCACAAAAATTCCTGTCTTTGGAATATCCAGCCAGGTTCTGGAGAGCGTCCTGTTCCTTTGTATTTGTATATCGGCTGCACGAAGCTGGAGATTTGATTTAAGCGCGGTATCATAGATTGCATCAAAGGAAGTTCTTATTGTTGGCGCTGTTGTTTGTGCGAATACAGCTTGTGATATAAACAACAGTGCTATTGCTGTTACAACTTTTTGAACAGATTTGTTAGGACGCATTTTATTTGAAAAGATTATATATAGTAAGGGTAAAACTAACAGGGTTAAAATAGTTGCTGTAATTAGTCCGCCTATCACGACGGTTGCAAGTGGTTTTTGTACTTCTGCACCAGCTCCTGTAGAAATTGCCATTGGTAGAAACCCAAGTGATGCTACAAGTGCTGTCATCAAAACAGGCCGTAAGCGGATTTTCGTTCCTTCAATTACCCGGTCTATAACATTATCCATTCCATCTTTTGCCAATTGGTTGAATGTGCCAATCAGGACAATTCCATTCAAGACTGCTACGCCAAATAAAGCAATAAAACCAACTCCGGCCGATATGCTAAATGGCATTCCACGGAGGAGTAAAGCAAACACGCCACCTATAGCAGCCATTGGAATTGCTGTGAATATTAGCGTAGCCTGTTTCAGTGACCGGAATGTGAAATACAATAATAAAAAGATCAGTAATAAGGCAACAGGAACTGCAATTCTCAGTCTCGCAGAAGCCTGCTCGAGGTTTTCAAAAGTGCCACCGTATGTTAAATAATAGCCCGTTGGAAGGATGTTGACATTATCCAATTTAGCCTGTATATCCTTTACTGCAGATTGTACATCTCTACCCTTGACGTTGAAGCCAATAACAATACGCCGCTTAGCTTCTTCATGGCTTATTTGAGCCGGGCCTTCTTTAAAGGCTACCGTTGCCACTTGACTTAATGGTATCTGGGCACCTGTAGTTGTAGGAATATATAAATTGGCAACATCTTCAATTGAGTTTCTATACACACTATCTAATCTTACTACCAGGTCAAATTTTCTTTCATTTTCAAATACAACACCTGCAGATTGTCCGGCGAATGCTGTACTAACAACCCGGTTTATATCTTGTACGTTCAGCCCATAACTGGCAATTCTACCTCTGTCGTAAGTTATTGTTATTTGAGGAAGTCCTTCTGTTCTCTCAATTTGCGGATCTGTTGCACCCTCAACGGATTGAATAACGTTTGCTATTCTTGGTGCTAAGGCAGCAAGGGTGTCAATATTTTCTCCAAATATTTTAATCGCAACGTCTTGCCTTACGCCTGTCATTAGTTCATTAAAACGCATTTGAATTGGTTGATTGGCCTCAAAAAATACACCTGGAATTGCTTCCAGCTTTTCTTCCATCATTCTAGCCAATTCGTTGTAGTCTTTAGTTGTTGTCCATTCATCTTTTTCCTTTAGAACAATAATGAGATCGGACGCTTCTGGTGGCATTGGATCAGTCGGTACCTCAGCACTTCCGGTTTGGCCGACTACATCCTTTACTTCGGGGAAAGATTTGATAATGCGGGAAGCCTGCATTGATGTCTCAATACTTTGCGATAGCGATGACCCCTGTGGCAGAATGCAGTGGAAGGCATAGTCACCTTCCTGTAATTGCGGAATAAACTCGCCACCCATTCTTGAAAAGACAATAATCGCCACTACCAATAGTCCAAAAGAGAATGCAACAACGGCATATTTAAGCTTGATGGCACCACGTAATATGGGATCATATAGCCGCTGAAAAAAATCCATCATCTTGTCAGAGAAATTCCTTTTGTGACCAAGCTTTTTTGGAAGAAATAAAGCAGACATCATGGGAATGTATGTGAGGGATAATAATAATGCTCCCAAAATTGCAAAACCAACTGTCTGTGCCATTGGACGGAACATCTTTCCCTCAATGCCTACTAGTGTAAGGATAGGTATGTAAACGATGAGAATAATAATTTCACCGAACGCAGCACTGTTTCTAATCTTTGAAGCTGATTCATAGACTTCCTCGTCCATTTCTGACTGGGTAAGTCTTTGGTTGCCTTTCCGTATTCCCAAATGATGCATGGTGGCTTCTACTATAATTACAGCGCCGTCCACGATTAATCCAAAGTCAATAGCTCCTAAACTCATTAGGTTGGCTGACACCCCGAAAATATTCATCATTCCGAGGGCAAAAAGCATGGCAAGGGGAATCGCAGATGCAACAATTAGTCCTGCCCTGAGATTGCCGAGAAAGATTACCAGGACGAATATTACAATCAATGCACCTTCAATAAGATTTTTTTCAACCGTGGCAATAGCTCGCCTGACTAAAGAAGTTCTGTCAAGATATGGCTCTATCTCCACATCGGCAGGAAGCGACTTTTTGATTGTCTCCATTTTTTCTTTTACTCTTGACACCACATCGGCACTATTGCTTCCTTTAAGCATCATTACTATGCCGCCTACTACTTCATGCTCTCCATTGTGCGTCAAGGCTCCATACCGAACTGCACTCCCAAAACGAACGGTAGCTACATCATTAATTAATACAGGAATACCATTTGTATTTTTCACCACGATTCTTCCTACATCTTCTAATGATGTTACCAAACCAATTCCACGGATGAAATAGGCGTTTGGCTTTCGGTCAATATAAGCTCCACCTGTATTTTCATTGTTCTTTTGAAGGGCTTCAAATATTTCAGCAATACTGACATTGAGAGCTTTGAGGCGATTGGGATTAACACCTACCTCATATTGTTTCAGCATTCCACCAAAAGAATTCACTTCCGCTACTCCCGGAGTGCCATAAAGCTGACGGGCAACGATCCAATCCTGCATGGTTCGCAAGTCCGTTGATGAATACTTATTTTCACTGCCTTTTTTAGGATGGATCATATATCGGTAAACCTCACCTAATCCTGTAGTAACCGGCGCAAGCTCAGGTGTTCCCATTCCCTCAGGAATTTGTTCTTCCGCTTCATTTAGCCGCTCATTTATCAGTTGTCGCGCAAAATAGATGTCAACATCGTCCTTGAAAACGACAGTGATCACAGAAAGACCAAATCGGGAAATGGAACGCATTTCTACCAAGTCGGGAATGTTTGCTAAACTTTGCTCGATAGGGTATGTAACAAATTGCTCTACTTCCTGACTAGCCAGTGTAGGCGCTGTTGTAATGATCTGAACCTGGTTATTAGTGATATCTGGAACGGCATCAATGGATAATCTTGTAGCGCTCCAACCTCCCCAAACGACCAGTAAAAGGGTCATTATTCCAATGACCAGTTTATTTTTAATACTAAACCGGATAATCTTATCTAACATTATAAAGTCTTCGTTTCGTGAATAGATACACTCCAGCCATGAGGCTGAGAGTCTTAATAGAAAACAAAAAAGAAGATTATCCTAATTGAGGGGGTTGCCAGATAGGAAGTGCAATACTGAAAAGTCTTTCAGAAATGTATGCCACATGGGCAGTTTGATAAGGAATGAATAGTGTTGGAGTTACCAGAAGTTTTGCAACCACAGAAAAACCGGCACAGCATGAACAGATACAAAAAGGGGAGCAAGCATCATTATGATCCTGGTCATTGTCATGAGGCATCGTTTGAGCTAATTCGTATTTGGCTTCACTGCCTAAAGAATCACTATCTGCGCAAGGAATTACGCTGAAGGCTAAAACCATAAAAGCTAATATGATACCTATTACCTTTTTCAACCGTGCAAAGGTAAATTTCTGATGTTAAAGATGGAGCAATAAGATTGAATCAATGTTGCAAGCCACAACTATTTAACACAATTGATTGAAAATCAATGTGCTACGGCAAAAGAACAGTGTTAAACGTAGTGTTTTTTCTGAGTAGCCATTGTAAAACATTTACAGAATTGCTTCAACTGCATTTTATTCTGAAACTTAGGGACAACAGGACTTATTGATTTGGATGGGTGGGCAAGTAACAGTGCCATAGCTGCAAAATACACAACAATCTCCCTGCTTTGGCTTTAGGACCATTTCACAATTGGCGCATTTATAGAAGTATTGGCAAGCATCTGTAGGCATGGTTTCTTCTTTTTGAAAACCACAGTTAGGGCAAGTTATGGTCGATTGCAGTATAAATGTTTTTTCCATTGTTATTTCTTCTCACTGATAAGTTTATACTCTTTAACTGTGTATCCTGTTTTATTAATGGCTGCTTCAATTGTCTCGACATCAACTTTCGATTTATCAAAAGTTACTAAGCTGTTCTTTAAAGCATAGGACGTTTTATAAGATAATACACCAGGCACTTTAGAAAGTTGCGTGTTTACATGCTCCTCGCAACCCTCGCAGGTCATGCCTTGTATTGTAAAGTTTACTAGTTGTTTGTTGTTGGCAACAGTACTTGTTGCTGCCTGTACTTTTAGCTTGGGGTAAAAGGCCTTTGCATACATTGGGAAAGTCATCATCAGAATAGCAAATACCGTTACGATACTTAAAAAGGTTTTCGACTGAAGTAACGAAGTCTTTTTGTTTTGTTCGCAATTGCAATCTATAGTCTTCATTTTTGAAGGTTTAAGTTTTACATACCAGGCTAATGCAAGTACGGCTATAGATAATCCAATTAAATAGGGTCTTGCTGGTTCTATCCAGGAAAAGTTTGATGCAATACTGCTGCTGCCGGCAACTAAAGCAATAACAGGTGTAATACAACAAAGTGAAGCGGCGATTGCTGACAGCACACCTGCACCGGTGAATGTGCCTGATGATTTTATACTGATCATACTGTTTCCAGTTTTTGCGTTTGTTGGTTGATGTGCTTAAAGAATGGCTGGATGATTTTTAGGTTTTCCTCCATTAAAGAGTAATAAATAGTCTGACCTGCCTTCCTTGATTCAATCAGGCCACCAGCTTTTAATTTTCGTAAGTGCTGGGAAACGGCTGGAATGGACATGGCTAAAATATCAGCCAGATCACAAGGGCATAGTTCTTTTTCTTGATCCAGAAGGTAAATCATTTTCAGGCGAACCTCATTTCCAGCCAAAGCCAGAATAGGTGAAAGCTGGCTAAATGGTCTTTGGGCGGTCTTGAGCTTATCCTTACAGGAATTTATTTGCGCTTGATCCGCATAAATCCTTATGCATGTATTGCCATCCATGTGGCAAAAATATGTATAGTATTTAAGCAATTACTTAAATAAGTAAAATGTTAGCTTAAATCTCAAATTGTCTTAGAAAGTCTTGAATTTTCTCCAAATCTTCAAGAAATAGGTTCGAACATCGTCCAGCTCTCCCGACAAAAGTGACCTTAAAACAAGGTCACTTTTTTTATGTACGTCTATATTTTACAAAGCCTCAAAGATTTCAAATATTAAATGGAGTAACTGATAATGTTGAAGCGAGATTAAAATTTCAGAATGTAGGACTTCAACTTTCAACACGAAATCGCAACTTGTATAAAACCGATGTTAGTGGCAGTTATTTTTTTCTCTTTTTCTCTTTCTGTTCAGGTAAGTTGTCTGTTGTAATTTTTACGAGTTTGCTCAACCAACTACTATCTTCAATTTTGTCCTCAATAACAAAACTTGGTTTTGCTCCTTCGTAAGCAGGTAATTCAGTTGGGTTACCAATAAACTGTCTGCCTTGAATTGTCGGCTTGATGAAAAGTTTGTTGTCACATATCACTCCAAATAGTTTTCCATCACAATAAACACCATACTCGCCGAACATTTTTTTGGCTGTAATGGTCCCTACATTGCGGATTTGTTCCGTTACAAAATCAACAAAATTTTGGTCTGAAGCCATAGCTGTTAGTAGTTGTAAAATGAGGGTTGTAAATTAACTCTAAAAATAGGTTCGATTTCTGTAACGTTTACCCGACATCGACCGCCGAAGCTTAAGCGAAGGCGTTCGATGTGTAATCAAATTAAAGAGTGCGTGATTCGTCAATGAATACTACTTGTTCGAACATAGACTTCGGATGTATGCCTTTCATAATTTATTTACTCAGCAACCGTGTTTTCGGGGGACACGTTTAAAAATTACTTTACCATCTCGTTCTACGTAGTCGCCCGATACTATTGGATATGCATACTTGGGTGCATGCGATACAGAATGGCTTCTTATAATTATTTTGTCGTCGACTTTAAGGCTATGCAATTGCTCAAGTTGAGACTTTTCCGGCTCAAATTTTACAATATAATCGACACCATCAATCCTGGCCATCACACCGAATCCTAATCTTGATCCTGGTGGAAGAGAAAGAGAGGTTACAACAGCCTCAATATTGGTAAATGCACTTATATGCTTACTTATTTTAGCTTCTGCCGCATACACTTTTTTACCTGCAGGAGACTCTTCCCATTTCTTGAAATTTATACCATCAGGGGTAGCATCCCATCTTTCCCTTTCGGCTCTCATTTCAGCAGCATTTAATATTTTTGGGATTGATTTTTTAGAAGTTTCATTTTTTATTTCGCGATTAGCAAATACTAATCCGATTACTACAACCAGAGGTAATATCAGCGCATAAATAAGTTTTTTCATTTTTTGAAGGTTTAATTAACCTGGATATATCTGCTTATTTCTTCAACAACCTCCCGCACTGGGTATGGCATAAATCACATTGCCTGAAACAGATAAATTGAAAACTTTATTTTCTATTGAAGGAAAAATCAATTGCCATGTTTTTCCCTTATCTCCTGATCGGTAAATGCCATTGGGATGACCACAAAAAAAGTTTTCACCCACCTGGATAATGGAGGAAATCTTCATACTCGGTGGAAGATCGGTATCGATGGCCTGCCAGGTTTTACCACCATCGTAGGAAGTTCGCACTCTCCTTGTGTTCGACTGTGTATTGAAAGTGATGGCAGCGAATCCACCATCAATGGGTGCGAGATTTATACCCACACCGCCTTCACTGAGCACATTCTCCCAGGTTTCGCCATCATCAGTGGATCTTATTATCCCATTGATGTGGTTCGCCATCAGCACACCGTTTGACTCTACCAATTTCCATACACCACGAGTAACTTCTTTCCAGTTTTGGCCATTGTCAGTGGATTTAAAAAGGCCGCGGCCGCGGTCACAAACGATGAAAACAGTGCCTCCTGCAGTTTCAAAAACGTCGATTATCCCTTTCAACTGAAAATTCTCATAAATAGGCGACCATTTACTCGATCCGTTTCTTTTTTGCCTGAACTGACCCTGGTGATAATTGTATGCATATATCCCGGATTTACCAGGTGCTATGGTGCTATGTTCGTCAGGGAAAATCTCTTTTTTCCAAAAAGGCGACTTGTTGTTGGGTTTACTGTGATATATAAACTTGCCGGTACGTAAAAAGAACCCATGATCATTTACAAAGAGACTACCCTCCAGCTTATCTCCCGGCAGTCCTTCGCTAATGTCCTGCCATGATTGTCCGCCATCTGTAGATTTAAAAACAAGGTTTTCAACTCCTGACTTACCAGTTTTTTGTTTTTGCTGATTACCGAGAAGGGATGCATGTGGAACTTCTGACGACTGGTTACAGGAAAGGAATGGAAAAAGGAACAAAAAAAGGAGGTTATGAATTTTCATGGCCATAAATGATTGGGTGAAACAATAGACCAAAGCTATCAGGCGTAAACCAGACGGAAGTTTTTTAATAGTAAAAAGTTGTAAAAGACGCGTAAAACGTTTGTAAAGCTACCTAACTGCGGGTTAATGGATTATTTTGCATTCATGAAGTCATTGACTTTGGTGGGATCTTCAATAATGATCATTGTGATTTTGATTGCTGCTGTCGCATTTAGCAATAATAAGACTGAAGTCCCTGAAAAGCATGTGGAAGTTGCATTACGTGATCTAGGTCATCAGCTTTTGCTTTCAGCAAAAGATTCTACATCCAGGGTGTTGCCGGTTAAGAAAGTAAAAGAAAATACATACCAAATCTCCTTTCAAAATGACTTTGCTTTTATTTCAGATACACTCATCAATTTGGTTCAACGGACATTTCAAAAAAACGTCCTGGCAAAGGACTATATAGTGAATCTGAGGAATTGTACTCAAAATGAAACCGTCTTTGCATTCGAAATAAATAACCAAACCGGTGATTTAACACCTTGCAGGGGTCGTAAGCTGGAGGTTGGTTGTTATGTGATTGAAATTGAGCTTTTGAAGAAAAATGGATTTAATTTCTTTTGGTTGTTGCTGTTGATGATTCCTTTGAGTTTTATTGGTTTTTACGTAAAAGAAAAGTTTCAGAAAAAAGATGAGGCAGCATCAATAATTGATAATAATGATTACATACAATTAGGAAGTTTTCAATTCTACGCAAATAATAATGTTCTTAAAACAGGGAATAACAATATTACACTTTCGGAAAAAGAAACAAAAGCACTAAAAATATTTGCAGAAAATATAAATCAGATCGTAGAAAGGGAAAAACTGATGAAAGAGATCTGGGAAGATGAAGGGGTAGTTGTCATCAGTCGAAACGTTGATGTATTGGTGTCTAAATTGCGTAAGAAATTAAGCGACGATAATTCTATTAAATTTATTAATGTTCCCGGAAAGGGCTACAAATTTGTTATTGAGTAGGGATTTCATGATCGACCCTGAAAGCAACGCCCATTTATTTAGATACAGTTCTTCTCCTAAAATCATAAAAGCCAGCGACGAGAAACAAGAGTGCATATCCCAAAGAAGTCCATGCAACCTGAGGGATCTGTGATTTCAATTTTGTCGATACTGGAAAAGCATGGAAACAATAAGGAAAATAAA
>CAZCKF010000059.1:0-2154 GCA_964499155.1 uncultured Chitinophagaceae bacterium | reverse complement strand
TTGTATTGTACCGCCATGATGGTACCAATCAGCCATAAAGCAAAACCAATTCCAATTGGAACAATAAAATTCCTGGATCGAAGTCCTATCCAGAATTGAATCGTAAAAACAGCAAGCAGCAGGATATAAGAATTAACTGCATTCACCAATACGGTGCTTCCATTCAGTGGATGACTAAATATATTCAACGTTGGTTTTATAAAGCTTATGGCTACAATGGTCAAAAACATGAATAGATGTGTGGCAACAAGGAAAACCAGCATTAATAAATGCACGTTCATATATTTTGCCAAAAACACATTGAATTTTGTTTGTGGAGATGCGAATATCTGTTTCCACGTATTATTCCTATACTCGATCTGTGGCAGTAGTGTGCAGATAAGTATTACAAACAACGGAAAAAGCGCCGCACCATTCATTTCAGATAGCATTTTAAAAAGTTCGTTCAGCGGGTCCTTCATAGACGAATTGATTTCATCTTCATCTAATAAAACATTCAACAGGTAAATGACCGGACCAACAGCCGCACCAATCAGTGTTAGGTAGAAAGATGCTTTTCGGGTTTTTAATAACTCGGACCGAAATGATATTGGTAAGCTCAATATTGTGCAGTTGTCAGGTCAATAAATAATTGTTCAAGATCATTTCCCTTGGGTTGCAAAAGATATACGTCCAGATTATTTTGAATGAGTTTTCTTTGAATTGCTGCTATGTGCTTTTGATCGTGCAGTGAAACCGAAAATCCCTGCCCCTCTCTTTCCGGACCATACTCCTGCAATAACTGCATAGCCCTGACATTATCTGACGTATCGATCAATAACCGCGATCCCTTTTGCTGGAATGCATGCAATTCGGGCAATGTTCCCTGAAAAAGCATCTTTCCCTTAAATATGATTCCTATATGACTAACGATTTTTTCTACCTCTGCCAGTAAGTGACTGGAGATGAGAATAGTCATTCCATGTGTTTTGTTTAGTGTTTTGATTAATTCGCGAAGCTCGATAATACCTGCTGGGTCTAACCCATTTGCAGGTTCATCCAATATCAATAATTCTGGATTTGGTAAAAGGGCGAGAGCAATAGCCAGTCGTTGCTTCATCCCCAGTGAAAATTTTTTTACTGTCTTCTTACCTGTGTCTTTTAATCCAACAATGTTTAAAACTTCAGATATTCTTGCTTTTGATGTTCCATAAACTTCTCTATACACTTCCAGGTTCTTTTGGGCTGTCAAATGCCCGTATAAGGATGGAGTTTCAATCAATGATCCAATCTTTTTTAAAATATTGATCCTGTTTGCATGCAGTTGCTCACCAAATATTTCAATATCTCCTTTTTGGTTATTCAACAGGCCAAGTAACAAACTCAATGTTGTTGTTTTACCGGAACCGTTGGGACCAAGAAAGCCGTAAATGCTTCCCCTTTCTACATTCAGGTCTATTTCAAACAAGGTTTGCACGTCGTTTGAATAGTGATAAGAAAGCCCCCTGGTTCTTATTATTGAAGAATTATTCATTGAGAAAATTTAAATAGGTATGGACCCAGATTTATCGGTTAGACACCTAATTTCAGAACCAGGTTACATGCAGGGCATTCGTCATTCATTTCAGCCTCTCAGGTGAAAGTTGAAGAAAAATCACAAAAGAAGCTATTACCAGGAATGCAAGGATATAGCATACTGAGTATTCTTGGGCCTTTCTTGAAGCCTGAAGCCTGTGGCCTGATGCCTAAAAATTCATTCCGATTGCTTTAAAAAACTTCTCCCTGAATTGAACGCCAATGGGTATTTCGAATTTATCGATGGTGACACTGTTGGCACCAAATGAAGTAATGTGTTTCCTTGAGATTAAAAAAGAACGATGCACCTGTATGAATTCTCCGCCTGCTTCTGCTAACAAGGTTTCAAATCTTGAGAGCGGCATAAGTGGCATGAGCTTCTTCCCATTTTTAATAATGACCATTGTATAATTTTTCATCGCTTCGCAGTAAAGTATGTCATCCAGGTACACAGGATAATTTTTTCCATCCGATTTTATGAAAAAAATTTGCCGCTGATCCTTAACGATTGGGTCTGTTCTTTTACTGGTGGATTTGATCACATCCACTGCCTTATATACTGCTTTAGTGAATCGTTCGAATGAAAATGGCTTTAATAAA
>CAZCKF010000058.1:0-11746 GCA_964499155.1 uncultured Chitinophagaceae bacterium | reverse complement strand
TTATTTCAGAATGTCACATTTGATGGTCCCGAATCATCAGATGCACTTGAAACATCTGTTTTAAAAATTACAGGCGATAGCAAGGATATCAGGATTCCCGATTTTTTTGAACAGGTTGGAAATGAATATGTGTATGATGGTGAATACATACCTGACTGGCAATTAAATTATTCAGGTGCGCTGGAAACTGCTTCATTTTCTTTTTCTGGAAATACCTATACACTTTCTCCTGTATCATTCAGGTTTGAGCAAAAGCAATTTGAAAAAATTTATCTGGACATCAACAAAAGTTGGACTGAAACAGAATTCAACAGGATGATGTTGTCCTTAAAGGATAAAAATGTATTTGTATATGATGGTGAAATGATAGAACTCAGTCCACGCAATGCACAATCGCTTTTTGAAAAACTAAACAAAAATGAGTTTAGTCTTTTCCCCTTGTATGAATTGAAATCAACGACTGATGCATTACTGGTAACAAAGGGAAATTCTTTTTCACCCAATCTGACCTGTCAAAAACACCTTTTGGGGTAAAAATGGATGGATTTAATAAATCCGGGAAAAAACTCGCTGTGGTAAATCTTGGCAACGAGATATCCCCTTATATGAAAACGTTGCGCGAGTTCCGTACCCTCCTTTATTACCATACAAATGTGGAAGGCGCAGCAAAAATTGTTGAAGCTTCCACGTTTCCTGCAAACCCTGAATCAGAAAACAGGATAGTTATTCATGATGCTTCTTTACAAATTGAAAAGAGTAAAGAAAAGACTTCCGTTAATGGTCCTGACCATTTAATGCGTTTGTACGCATACAACAATGTGATGAGGCGCATGGACAGATCACTTTCAGATTCAGTCGATGAGAATGATGCACTGGTGGATGAAGCAAAGGCAGCGCATATTGTTACTCCATTATCAAGCCTGATTGTTCTTGAATCGCAGAGAGACTATGACAGGTTTGATATTCATCAAAGTAAAAACAGCCTGGAAAATGCATCGCATTCATCATCCGGTGCAGTTCCTGAACCGCATGAATGGGCATTGATCTTTATAGCGGCAGCCACGTTGATTTATTACTGGAGACGAAACAGAAATTTAGCATGGCTACGCTCACGCTGATACGGAAAAGTATTGCAGCCCTGCATTGGACGGTCGTGTTGGTTCCGGTGTACCTGGTGCTCATCATAATTGGATGGAGGGAATATTTCGTGTGGACTTCATTGGTTTCGTGCGCAGGATTATTCTCACTTCCTTTTCTGATGACACCAGCTAAACACCGGCGGTGGTCGATGAATTATTTTTTATTAGCCATTTTCTTTGCATCGCTCTGTTTTATTCTGCCCGTCAAAACATTTTTGTATTTCGCAATTGGCTTTGGACTCATTTACCTGTTGAGTACAATACTCAACCGCAGTGGGTTCCTCCCTTTTGTAATCCTTGTTATCATTTCACCCCTGTTTGAATACATCACAACTGTTTTTACTTTTCCTGTCAGGTTATGGTTATCGGATGTTGCAGCCAATATCCTTTCATTCATCAATCCTGGTGTAGCGGCTGCGGGAAATATGATCAGTACAGGCGGAAATGAATTTGCGGTGGATCCAGCCTGCATGGGTTTAAGTATGGTTACCTCTGGGCTACTTGCGGCTACCATAATGTTAAGACTTCATTGTCAGCAAAGGCAAGTTTCTTTTGGACTCGGAAGTGTTTCCATTTATTTTTTATCTGTTCTTTTGTTGCTCGTTCTTTCAAATTTATTCAGGATTATTCTCCTGGTTCAATTTGCGATCCTTCCCGGTAATTACTTGCATGATGTCGCGGGAATTTTATCTTTCCTGGTATATTGCCTTCTTCCGCTCCAGGTAATTTTAAAAAAGCTTCCACATTCTCCTGAACGAGGTTTAGGTGATAAAACTCCATTGATCATTACAAAATCAGGCATGAGGAAAAATATTTTCCTTGCAATTCTTTTGATATGTGCAACATCTTTTAAAATGCTTTCACCTGAAATGGAAAGCACTAATCGTAATCTTCCTCCTACCTTAAATGGATATCAGATTAATTCAATGCCTTTTAATGTGATCAAATGCCAAAATGATTCTTCACTGGTGTATGTAAAAAGGATAAATGGTTTTTATCATACAGAACATTCACCCGCTATTTGTTGGAGAGGCAGCGGTTATAATTTTACCAGGATCAAAGAAGAAAAAATAGGTAACCATAAAATTTATACGGCTGAATTGCACAAGGGAAATGGAATTTTATATACTGCATGGTGGTATGATAACGGAGAACATAAAACCATCAGTCAACTGGAATGGAGATGGAAGGCAATGAAAACCGGTAAAGATTATTCAATTGTCAACGTAACATCAGATAATAAAGGTGTGTTATTGACGCAAGTTGCTGATATTTTAATGGGTGATATTTTTGCGGAGTTATTGAAATAAAGTCGTTGTCCGTAGTCCGGGAATAAAAATGTTCTGAGAATACTCAGAACATTTTTCTTTGAAACAGTATTTATTGAATTTCTAATCCGTGAAATCCGTCTTAATCCTTCAAATCCGTGCTTTAAAAATCAAGCCCCATCGCGATATACAACTGCGGTGAACCTTTAAAGAATCCATTCAGTTCCCATCCAGCATCAAATCGCAGGAAGTAACCAAGCAATGTACTTCTTGCACCGAATCCATAACCCGCAGCGAAAGGACCCACACCACCTGCTTTAATTCTTACACTGACTGGATTTCCAGGATATATCACTCCTGGTCTCTCAATCTTATCGTATTTACCGTTCCATGCTGTTCCAAAATCGAAGAATTGAACGATCTGGAAATTTCTAAGGAAAGCGTTGTTGATTGGTCGATTCAGGAATGTTGAAAAAACCGGTACTCGAATTTCACTGTTAACTACCAGGTTGTTGTTCCCATTTGCAACATTCTGTTTGAATCCACGAAGATTTACTGCTAAAGACTGGTACTTATATTCTGCATCAGGATCAGGTGTATTGGCTTCATTGAAATACCGGTATTGTCCATTTGCTTTCAGGTTGCTTCCAAACATTAGCCAGTTGTCAACACCACCGAGATAATAAATAAATCTTTCCGTTCCCCATGAATAGTCACCGGCTCCACGAACAGCCCAGATAATGTTGCGATACAAGGGTAAATAATGTCTTGCATCAAATCCAAAATTCATAGTGTATGGATTTTCCTGCGTAGAAAGTTTTGTCATACCGGCAAACCAGTCAAAGAAAACTTTGTAACGCAATCCATTCCAGATATTCAATGCAGGATTGATTACATCATCGTGTACATATTCAGCGTGTAACAGTCCATATGTTTGTTTTTTATCCTCACGGCCAAGTGTTTCAGGGAATTGATCATTCGCAAGGATCACGTCTTTATCGCGACGGAAACCAATACTAAAACGAACGCTTTTAACACGATTGAATGGATAAGATGCGGTGATCTGGTAAAGATTCGTGTACTGCTTTGCATTAAACGTAAGCGAATCATCATACACAGGAGGGTTCTTTACTGCATTCCTGTAATAGATCACCCCGAAATCAATTCGTTTTTTTAAATATTGTGATGACAGGACATATTCATTGTTGTTGAGGTCAGGACTGATCCTGAAACCACCTGCAAATTTGAAATCTTCCATCAGGTCCGCTGTACCAACACGTATCATTCCATTTAGCGGATCATTGTTCGATAATTGAACTGGTCCGTTACCACCCTGGTAGGGCTGGAACCTGTTAACGAGTACATTATTGTTAAATCCTGCAACGAGGTAATCATTAAAGAATTTTGGTGGACGATATTCAAACACTTTGGCTTTACGAAGAATGGGTTCGTCCTGCGGTAAGGTTTCTGCATCGAATACTTTTCCAAGTTGACTGCTGTCTTTCTTTTCATTCATGAATTCATTCTGGAAGAAATCACTTGGAGCTGCAGTTGTGTCAAGATCGTTGTCTTCAGTCGCACGTGAAGCAGCAAGTCTTTCTTCTTCCATCAATTTTTTCATGTATTCCGTCGGACGAGCTGTTACATTGCGGCGGCGAAGCGTGGCTTCATCTATACGCAGGCGATACAAAAATTTGAAATCTCCCTGACGAGTTACTTCACTTACCTGTTGGTTATCTCCAGCCGTTCTTGTTTCAAGAAGGCTGCTTTGATAATTTGTCAATGGGAAAACGTATGACGAATCTGAAGTCACGGAAAAATATCCAACAGAATCAATGTCTGCCTTACCCCAATCTTTTAAAAGAGAATCTACTTCAGACTGTGGTGGATTTCGCAATACTTCATCACCGATGTAGATCAATGTATCAAGGCCAGCTCTTTCGGTTGAAAAGAATCCTGCGTAACGATTGTTGATACCATTTTCATCACTTACGAAAGTGAAATGCGATGTATTGTATTGAGATGGGAAACGTGCGTTTCCAAATTTGACATTTGATAATTGTGAGATCTGTTTAAAATCCGAATTGTTCCAATTGTCAACAAGAAATATATTGAAATGATTTGCAGGCAATGAATCGCTGGTGCCAATGGCTGTGGCATTCGGCCTGTTACTGGCGAAGATGATACCTGTTTTATTAGGAAAGGCGACAAATGATGCATCAAGATCATCATAAACATCATTAGTGACCTGCTGTACAGTTTGCCTGTCAATTTTATAAACGAAAATGTCTGTCTGACCACTCTTAACAGCGCTGAATAAAAGTGTATTTGCATCGAGCATATACTTCATATCCTGCACCTGGTCAAACATGGGCAGTTCCTGCCTGGTAGTTTTTATGCGGGTAACAACATCGTATACAAAAAGTTTGTTCTTTCCTTCTTCGTTATACAAAACGGCAAGCCTGCTTCCTTTCCCATCCCATGCAAGGATCGGGTAATTTGGTGCGAGATCATCACCTCTGGCCTTTGCGCCAAAAGACAAAAGCACTTTGCGGTCGACAAAATTTTCATTTAATACAACGGAGTATTTACCGTTTTTGAATTCAACCAAAGCGTATGTAAAACTTCTTGGGATGGGGTTGGCATTGAATCGAATAAAATCTTTCTTGTCGATTTCTTCGGTTACTGCAAGCTGGCCTTTTGGAACAATGCGGCGTCCACGAATATCCTTGAAATATTTCTGTGACTCCTCAGTCATGAAATCTTTTAAAATATCCTTGAATTTCTTTTTTGCAACTTTTTGTGAAGCATTATTCAGGTTGCGATATATCCTGGCCAGGTAGAGCATGTAAGTAGTCTTGCTCTTTCCATATTTATTTGCCACATAATTCCAGAATGCATGGCCGGCCAAAAGTGGCTTTTCGTGTGCGAACTGGTAAAAATTATTGTAATTGCCGGAAAGCAGTGCGGATTTTAATTCATCATCAAGCTGGGTTGACCAATTCTCCGCGGCATAGGTCACGTATCCGTCAGTCAGCCACTTAGGTAAATCAAGCAACGTTTGGTTTGCTGCAAATTCGCCAAGATCATCTCCGAACAACATGTTATCAACAAGTATTCGCGCAATTCCCTGGCGTATCTGGCGACGAAGGTTTGCATGATTACCTTCGAAGTAAACAAGCATTTTATTATTGACAAGCTTGGTTACACCACCGGTGCTCTGCCAGTCAATGCCCAGACCAATGTTGGATTGTTGCAGCTCATCAAAATTGTTGTACACAACAATGTTTGCACGGCGCTGCATACCGTATTCAATAAATTCTTCAAGCCCTGGTAATTCTGTTTCTGCAATTTGTGCAACATATCGACCAATCTCAAGTCCATCCTGCGCGAAGTAGCTGTTGAAATTATCCGTCTGGTAATACTTCCATTTGAATTTCTGGTACTGGACCCTGTTTTTTCCAAATTCTACTGAACTTACCTGTGCATTTATCTGTATGGTGGGGATTGAAATTACAATGACCGCCATCATGGCGAGAGAGCCAATGGTTATCTTCATAAAAGGGTTGCTGTTTCTGTACAGTGATGCTATGTCCTAACGTCCTAAATTAGCTAACTAAAATACGAAAAACCGAGATGCTAAGCCTGAAGGCATTCACATTTAACCCGGCGCAAGAGAATACCTACATCCTCTATAACGAACAAATGGACTGTTGCATTATAGACCCGGGTTGCTATTTTGATAAAGAACGTAAGGAACTAACCGAATTCATTCACAAAACGGGATTGAAACCTGTGAGGTTGCTCAACACCCATTGCCACCTTGACCATGTGTATGGCAACAATTATGTCTATCAGACCTGGGGATTAGAGCTTTACATTCATGAAAATGAAAAACAAGTCCTTGATTTTGCACCTGTTTCCGGAGAAATGTGGCAGACGCCACTGGATGTATATACAGGTCCACTTCATTTTTTGAAAGAAGGCGAGGAAATTCTTTTGGGGAATGATAAAATGAAGATCCTTTTCACACCTGGACATTCACCCGGCAGTGTTTCCTTTTATGATGAAGAGCAAAAATTCGTGATCAGCGGCGACGTGCTTTTTAACCGAAGCATCGGTCGGACTGACCTTCCCGGATGCAGTTTTGATGACCTGATGAACAGTATTCGTACCCAATTATTCACTCTGCCGGATGATGTAACTGTTTTTTCCGGTCACGGTATTGAAACCACGATTGGAGCTGAAAAAAGAGGAAATCCTTTTCGTGAACACATCTTGGGGTAATGTCCAATATCCAATGTCCAATGTCCAAACTGCTCCGTAGCGTCAGTTCTTAAAAACTTGAAGCTGCCTTCAAACTCCTGAATCCTTTCTTGCTTTCTTGAAACTTGATTCTTTCTTGTATCCTTATATTCTTCTTACTTTCCTGGACCCCGAACCTTGTATCCTGGACTTATTTAATATCCAATGTCTAATGACCAATATCCAAATGACTCCGTAGCGTCAGTTCTTAAAAACTTGAAGCTGCCTTCAAACTCCTGAATCCTTTCTTGCTTTCTTGAAACTTGATTCTTTCTTGTATCCTTATATTCTTCTTACTTTCCTGGACCATGGACCTTGTATCCTGGACCTTACCCCAGGTATTTACCTATAATCGGAAGTTTCTGAAACTCCCTCTTTTCAACTCTTGTTACAAAAAGAAAGAATCCACCAAGCAATATGAATCCAGCAGCATGTGTAAGTATATCCGATGTAGAAAAATTTCGAATCAACTGGTGTAATCCAAATACCATGATTGCAATAACAACAAATGCTGTTAGTTTTTTCCACGCATAAGGAACCGGGTAAAATTTTTGTCCCAATCGATAACTGGCAACCATCATAAATCCATAACAAATTATTGTTGCAATGGCACTTCCAAAATAACCGAGCACAGGTATCAACGTTATGTTCACCACGATTGTAAGCAGTGCACCAATTATGGTGATCCAGGCACCATACATATTGCGGTCAGTAAGTTTGTACCAGATTGACAGGTTGTAATACACTCCGAGAAATATTTTTGCAAGCGCAAGAATGGGTACGATCCAGATGCCCTCGCCGAATTCTTCATAACGTGTTGTGATGAGTGATTTCCAGATATCGAGGAACAACACGATGAATAAAAAACAGAGGCAACAGACAATTACAAAAAATTTCATTACACGCGCATATGTACGCTGTGCGTTCTGATCCTTTGCCTGCTGAAAGAAAAATGGTTCGGCACCCATGCGAAATGCCTGGATGAACAAAACAATCAGTATTGCCAGTTTATAGTTAGCCGAATAAATTCCAACAGCGGATTTTGCCTCTTCGACCGTGCCCTCATAATAATGGAGTAATAGTTGACGATCGATGGTTTCGTTGATCATACCTCCAAATCCCACGATGATCAGGGGTAGCGCGTACAAAATCATTTCACGCCACATTTTTTTATCAAACACCCATTTGATCAGCGTGAGTTCTTTCCACAGCAATAACACAGTGATACCACTTGCGATCAGGTTTGATATGAAAACATAACCAATGTCTGGTTGCGTGCCAGTCCACTTTGGATACACCCAGAAAAAAAACAATTGTAATCCAATCGTGAGTATAATATTGGCAAGCTTGATGAATGCATATTTTTTCGGGCGATTCTGTTGTCGCAGCAGGGCAAAAGGTAATGCAGCAAGTGTATCTGCCGCAACGATCAGTGCAAGCCATGTAACCCATTGTGGGTTATTAGAGATCTTCATCACATCGGCAATCGGTTGCCGCATTAAGATCAGTAAGGCCGTAAGTATAAATGTTGATCCCAGTAACGAAATAAATCCAGTGGAATAAACGGTGCCTGACCTTTCCTTTTCCTGCGCATACCTGAAGAACGCAGTTTCCATTCCATACGTAAAAAGAATGCTCAGCAATGCAGCATTGGCATAAAACACCGAAACATCTCCATATTCATTTGTTTGGAAAAGGTTGGTGTGAAGAAAGGTTAGTAAATAATTCAGGAAGCGACCACCGACATTGGGTAAACCATACCAGAGTGTTTGCCCTCCTAATCTTTTTATGCTGCTCAATAGATATTAAGATTGTGACAAATGTAGATAAACAATGTGCAACGGACAATGAGGTATTGAATATCTAATGTCCAATATCCAAAGTCCAAATCCAATGTCCAATGTCCAATGCTTCGTAGTTTGCTATTAGTTCGATAGGCTCGTGGCATCGATACACCACATCTAGTTCGGAGATTTATACCTCGCATCATTCACCAGCGTCGTATCCGTCAGCGCTTTCAAAAACTCATTCAAATCCACCACATCGTTATTCGTCAATGCAATTCCACCAGCAACAAGCGGATCAACAGTGGGACCTGGTTGTACGCCGGTGCGATAGTGATTGATACAGGATTGAATGCTGGGCAGGCGACCATCGTGCATGTATTGAGCTGTGTATTGAACATTGCGCAGCGAAGGCACACGAAACTTTAACGAGTCGGCCGCATTGCCTGTAACGAACATCCTGCCGAGATCATTAAGGAATGGATTTTTTGCAAGACCAATATTGCGGTAAGAGAAATCGGTAAAGAAAGGTTCCTGATGACAGGTGCTGCATTTTTGCTGGAACAAGGTATAACCGCGTTGTTCGAATGAAGTAAAGTTTTCCAGACCGCGTTTTACACGATCGTATTTGGAATTACCTGATGTTATGAATGCAGTGAATTGTACCAGTGCTTTCAGGATTCTATCAGATGTAATCGATTTATCACCGAATGCATTCCTGAATAGATCGGGATATCTGGGATCTGTTTTGAGTTTACTGATTATGTGATCAATGCTTTCATTCATTTCATTCGATGCATTGATATGTGAAAGAATTTGTGCTTCCATTGTCTGGAATGCACCATCCTGTGAATATGCAGGGAACCAGGCCATGTTGTAAATACCTGGTGCATTACGCAGCGTATGTTCATTATTTACTCCATGACTTCTGTCGTGGTCATAAGTTGTAAATGCTGAGAACTGCTGGTGACATGATGCACATGAAACTTTTCCATCTGAAGAAAGATTGCCGTCCCAAAACAGGTGCCGGCCAAGTTCAAAACCTTCCTTCGTCAGTGGATTGTCCTGGAATTTATAAGATGGTTCGGGAAAACCTGCAGGTATTTCCTGCAACATGGGAGTAGTGGGAGGCGGATCATTTTTCCTGCAGGATTCAACAAGCACGGAAAAACAAATAATATAAAAACATAGTCCGAATATGATCAGCGCCCGTTTCATCAGTCATGAAAATTACTGCAAAAAACGAGGGTATCAAGTGTTCGGCATGTGCTTAACGATTTTTTCAGATTACTGTACGCCAATTTTGCGGGTTTCCCGTTTGCCTTCGGTAGTTTCTACGAGTACGTACACGATTTTTTCCTGTGCTGGTACATTAAATGAGTGCCGGAGTTCTTTTGGATTTCTTTGTTCCAGGATACGATTGCCTGTTGCAGTCCATGCCATTAAAAGCCGGATTGGCTGTTTTGATTCTATTGTAATTTTTTTACCGGAGGTCAGAACTTTAAAAACTGGTCTGGGTGCCTTATCGTCAAATCGGTCATTCGTGGTTGCCTGCGAGAAGACTTGCATGGTAAGCGTGAGCAAACACGAGGTTAACAGGGTCCTGGTGATCATAAGTAGCAATTGGGTTTATAATGTTCTCAGAGGAATAGGAGCGGCTATGTACGATATCCGATGTACGATGTACGATGTAGTCTTTCGTCGCAGGATGCTTGTCGAAAAGCTTTATCTGCTACGGAGCATAGGACATTGGACATTCGTATTAAAAAGCCGGAATGATGTAACGAGGTGTATGTTGAGTATATTGTATTTCATCTAAATTTTAACGGCATGACCATAGCTGCAGCACAACAACGAGTGGATGAATGGATCAATTCAACCGGTGTAAAATACTTCAGTGAACTAACGAACATGGCTATACTAACTGAAGAAGTAGGAGAGGTTGCACGCATCATCAGCCGTAAATATGGTGAGCAGTCATTCAAACAATCAGATACAGGAAAGGAACTCGCAGATGAACTGGCGGATGTAATTTGGGTAGTGATGTGCCTGGCAAATCAGACAGGAATTGACCTGACAGATGCTTTGGAGAAGAATTTTGAAAAGAAAAATGTCAGAGACAGGGATAGACATAAGGAGAATCCGAAACTTAAAGGATGATTATAGTGAAAAGTGAATGGTGAAAAGTGAAATGTGCTTCGTGAGTATCACCATCGGTTAAAGATCATTTGGTCGAAATTTTCTTCGTTGAGATTTGCGCTCAGCATGTTGTTTCTTGCTTTCAAGCCTTTTTTGTTTTGCAATCTTCGATGGGCGTGTAGCTATTCTGGCTTTCTTTTTTGCCAGCGCCTGGGCGATCAGGTGCGACATCCTGCGTATGACTTCCTGTTTATTTTCAAGCTGTGTTCTGAAAATCTGGGAGCGAACCTGCAACAATCCTTCACGTGTAATTCTGTTTGACAGACGCTGAAGGATGCATTGTTTTTGTTCGTCAGAAAGGACCTGGGACTGCTCAACATTGAAGGAGCCTATAACTGCGGTTTCAACCTTGTTTATATTTTGTCCGCCTTTTCCCCCACTGCGGGTTGATTGAAATTGTATTTCTGGTAAAATGTCAATCATCAAAGAAGATGTTTTGCTACGAATTCTTTTACCTGGCTAAATGGAATACGTTCCTGTGTCATGCTATCACGATGACGGATGGTTACTGCATTATCTTCCTTTGTCTGGTGATCGATGGTTGCACAAAATGGTGTTCCAATGGCATCCATACGGCGATAGCGTTTGCCAATGGTATCTTTTTCTTCATAAAAACACCTGAAATGTGGCTTGCACTGATCCATTAACTGCCTGGCAATCTCAGGCAATCCATCTTTTTTCACGAGTGGCAACACTGCAAGTTTAAGAGGCGCAAGGCGTGGTGGAAATTTCAAAACAACACGACTGTCCTGTTTGTCTGCCGTACTAAGATCTTCTTCTGTATACGCTTCACTCAGGATCATCATTACTGTTCTGTCGAGCCCAATTGAAGTTTCGATTACATAAGGGATGTAATTCTGATTGATCTCCGTGTCGAAGTATTGCATTTTCTTTTTGCTGAATTCCTGGTGACGTCCGAGATCATGATCTGTGCGACTATGAATACCTTCAAATTCTTTAAACACTATCGGGAAATCATATTAGATATAACAGGATTCATCAGCATAGAAAGCCAGCTTCACATGATCTTTAAATCTTAGTTTGCTTTCAG
>CAZCKF010000057.1:5099-11765 GCA_964499155.1 uncultured Chitinophagaceae bacterium | reverse complement strand
ATTTATGGACGGTAAATAATTCTTCTTACCTCATAGATAGTTGCTATACAGTAACAAATGACAAAACTGTTATTGTTACAGGTCGTAATGTTTATTTATGGAAATACAAAAGACGAATAAATGGAAATACGGTACTCTTTGATGGCTATTTGAAAAAACCGCTAGTAGGTAGCTACGAAATACTTCCACCTGAAGGTAATATTTGGGGGAAATTTCCTGGTTATGATTACAGAACAAAGGGTTCTGTCAGGTATGATTTTACGAGCATTCCTCAGAATGCCACGATTTTATCCGCTAAAATTCGTTTAGTACCAATCGCTCCCGAGAATTTATGGGACGAAGAAGTATATAGATGGAGATGCGGCCCAGGCGTTTTTTGTTACAGGTATAATAATGCTTGGGAATCCGAAAGCAGAAAATACGCTGGAACGTATAATAGCGTCATAAAAAGAATTACATCACCATGGACAAGTACCAATAAATATTTTGATTTCGGCACTTCAAACGTTAATCAGGCGACATTCAATAATACTACCCTGGTATCGGGAACGAATTACATAGAAGTTAGTGTGGCGAATTTGGTGGCTGATGCAATACAAAATCCCAGCACATTTCATGGATTAATGTTTGAATTGCAAAACCCTAATCAAATAAATGGTGATCCGCACTTTTACAGTTTTGATGCATTTTGGAATTCTAAAGAATCAATCGGTCCGTCAATTGAAATTTCATACAGGACTCAAAAAGATACTTGCGTTAAAGTCTGTAAAAAGAGTATAAGTGATTCGGCAACGAATCCTTACCGCTGGGGAATTCTGGGAAACTGGAGAGTTGATAAATCATATACCTATTATCATGACAGGGTAGAAAAAAGCGCAGTTTCCGATGTCACAAACATTCGTCGTGAAGGTCTACTTTATGATTATACACCATTCTGGAAATTCACAGATACAGTATTATTAGAAAACGCTGATACTCTTAAGTGGGTCTGGAATTCCGCAATGTCTCAATATAACCGAAAAGGATTTGAGACTGAAAACTATGATCCATTAGGCAGATATAATGCAGGATATTATGGTTACAATCATAGTCTTCCTGTCGCAGTTGTGCAAAACAGTAAATACAGAGAAGCCTTTTTTGATGGATTTGAGGATTACCAATATAAATTAAACAATTGCCTCACTTGTGATACGACACGAGAAATAGATTTTCTTAATGGAGGCGCAAAAATAATTTTGGATACAGCCCATACCGGGAGGCAAAGCATCAAAATCAATTCGGGTAATGAAGCAAAGATTACCGCCGATTTATCCCCACTCAACTCAGACAGCATTCCTTATTTATCGATTGATGTAATTGAAGACCCAATTTATACTTCTCAAGTGGTCGGAGTGGGAACTGGTTTGAGTGCAGTGTATAGCGGTTATACAAATTCTAATCCTTGTCCAGTACGAATTACGGGGCCAAAGAATTTAACGGATTCAAGAAAAGACAATGAGATCTTTTTTAATTGGGGACGGGTTTCTCCAGTAACGGGAATGTGTGAACAATACTACGATGTAAAATGGACTGGTAAAATTCAAGCCCCATATTCAGATTATTACAACTTCTATGTAAAATCAGATGGAATAATGATTGCGAAAATTGGAACCAGTACTGTTGCAGCTCAGTACTCTTCTGGAGTGGAGGGTACCTGGCAACGTATTTATTTGGTAGCAGGAGAGTTATATGATATAACTGTGATGTATTCACGGCCGAGGGTTAATTATGATGCTCACTCCTGGTTACGTTGGTCAAGATCACACGATCCTGTGAAAAGGGTCGTACCAGTCAATTTTCTGTACCCACATGATATGGTGACTGCAGATACCGTCGGCTCTATTATATCAAATATCAGTAACTACTGTGTAACAGTAAATCACACTAAGCCCAAGTTTTTGATCAGCAAAGGATTTTCTCCTTATCGAAATACAAAATTGACTATTAGTGGATGGGTTAGGATCGATGGTGACGATTGCAATACTGCAACACCATTATCCGGGGTAATTGTTGCTTCATTTGATCAAGGTGGTACGGCAGTGAACTTAGAAAAAACGGGAGTAAGAATTGAAGGTTGGCAACGATATGAGGCAACAATAACTACCCCATGGAATGCTACAAAACTATATATAAGCCTTAAGGGAGTCAGTGGACGTAACGTGTTTGTCGACGATGTAAGAGCACATCCGTTCAATAGTAATATGAAAAGCTATGTGTATGACCCTGTGAGTCTAAAACTAATGGCAGAATTAGATGAGAATAATTACAGTTCATTTTATGAATATGATGATGATGGCACATTGATAAGAGTGAAAAAAGAAACTACCAGAGGTATCATGACAATTACTGAAACACGAAGCGGTCTAATTAAAGAAAATAATTAAAATAAAAAAATGAAGAATAGAAAGTGGATCGGTTTGCTTCTCATAATTTTTTCCATGGATGTGAGTTCGCAGCAAATCGTCAAAGGTTTTGAAATACCTGAATTATTAAAAATCGCTGAAGTGTATCGAAATTCTCCTAACCTCAGCTTCAATATTAATTACACATATGTTGATAGCGCCTACCCAGCAAACATAATTGAACAGTATGGAGGTTCCTACAAAATAAAAGAGGGCAAATACTGGAGTATGCTTGATAGCATGGAGTATATACAGGGTAATCAATTCAATGTAACAGTCTTTCATAAGGATAGCATTATTGCCGTAATGGATCGGACTGTGTACGGGTCGTTGTTTCAGATTTCAGTATTAGACTCTGTATTCCGTGCAGGTAATGTAAACGACATCAATGTGGTGGAATTAAATGATTCAACGAGATCTTTTTTGGTACGTTTCAATAGTGATGCATATTATAATAAATATGAGATTAAATATAACCTGAATAATTATAGGATTAATTCCGTTGAGTACCACATAAAGGATTATACTGATTCAGTAAATACAAGTGGTGTTGGAATTATCACAATGACGTTTTCAAATTATTCTGAGAGTGCAATTGATCCTGAAATATTTAATGAGGGAAAGTTTATTTACCGGGAAGGTTCATTGATATGGGCACGATCGCTATATACCACTTTTAAATTAATTGTTAACGTAGAAGGTGCAGAAGGCGCAACACCTAATTAATTCATTGTATGCGGAAAATACTTTTATCTGCTGCTGTTTTTTGGCTCACTGTGTGTTCCTCCACATCGTTAAATGCACAGAAAGGTCCTATTTACGTAACTGCGTTACATGGTGATTCCATCTATGTGGGAAACGGGATTGGAATTTATGATACTATCAATTTCTCTCCACAACTTTTTGATAGTGTTGTCAGAGTTAATACCGTTCACAATTTTATCACTTTCCGAATAAATGAACTCTCAAACAAAGTTTTACCTGATTCTTTTACGGCGACAATTAAATTGGCAATTTCTTATAGAAATCAATTAGGATTACAGGATTCAATTACTCAAAAAGCACTAACAATTAATTATTATAAGAATAAACCTTATAATAATAAAGCAGTTTTCTTTTTGCAGGGGGGCTTTGAATTAAAAGCACGAATTACAGAGATAACATCGACTTATGCCACAATAAGTACGGTCCTTCCGAGCCTGGAGCTTGAAAACCGAATGTTTATTGACCGGGATTTTTATTTGGACTGTGCGATCCATGAAGTAAAAAGTTTGGATACGGCATCTGTACCTGAATTAGGTGAGTTAAAAGTCTGGTGGAAACCTAAATGGCAGTTTGATCGTTACGATTTGGAGTGGACTTATATTGATAAGTCTGCATTGGATAGTGGACGTTATTATACTGCGGGACAACTAGATCCAAATTTAATTTTTAAAAATAACGCTACACGGGTATCTGTTACATCTGATACTTTTATGATTCCATTATTATATGATGGACAAGGAAGTTTATTTGCCAGGATTCGTGGTACACAGGAACAACCTGATGGCGAAATTAGGACGGCCAAATGGAGCTCCGAGTTTATTTCAGAACAACCAAAAGGATTGGTCAAATTTGATTTTAATGGTCATGAAAGGAAATTGAACTGGCAAGCCACAACAACGTTTGCGGAAGAAGGAAAAAATAAATCAGTTGTTCAATATTTTGATGGGACTCTACGTGGAAGACAAACTGTTACCAGGGACAACACTACGGATACTACAATAGTTGCAGAAACTTTTTATGACAAACAGGGTAGACCTGTGATTCAGGTAATGCCTGCACCAAGTCTAAATTCCTTAATTAAATACAACGCATTTTTCAATGTTGCTAACATGAGCGGTGATGAGTTTGATTTTGGGAAATACGATACACTGCTTTCAACAAATACTTACTGTAACCAAACTACAGATAGTATGAGTGCGTTAGTAGGTACAAACCAATATTATTCAGAAAATAATCCTAAGAAAGATCATCTTTTCAATAGGTATATTCCGGACGCTGACGGTTATGCATTTACAGAAACACAGTACTTGCAGGACAACACAGGCCGCATCACACGACAAAGTGGTGTAGGCCGGGATTTTAGAATTGGAAGCGGCAAAGAAGCCAAATATTATTATGGAACTCCAGAGCAAACGGATTTGGATGCATTGTTCGGGACTGAGGTCGGATTTGCCAGCCATTATCAAAAGAACATGGTGCGGGATGCGAACGGTCAATACAGTGTTTCATATATCGATATGCATGGGCGTACAGTAGCAACAGCACTTGCCGGATCAATTCCTGATTCATTGATTGGATTAAGTTCATATCGGGATTCTACACAATCCGAACAATTGATCAATTCACTTAATAATATAGTAACCGACAACAAAATCACAGCAACAAAATCATTGCTCGTTACTAAAGCTGGTAATCATCAATTCAGATATTACCTCACTGGAGATAGTCTAACGATTCAGGATTGCGAGGAACAGAATATCTGTTATGATTGTTTATATGACCTCACCATAACCATCACAGATGACTGTGCTAATAGTACGCTAGGTGGCTCGCCGATAATTATTACTAAAAAGAATTATAAATTATATGAAGTGGATACCCTTTGCGGTATTGTTACTGCCATCGATACTTCATTTTCTGTCTACTTACAAGAAGGAACGTATAATATTAGTAAATCGCTTTCAATCAGTGAATACGGATTAAATTATTATCGTGACAGCCTGTACCTTATTCACAATACATGCGTTGATTATGATTCACTTTTGAGAAGGCAAAAAAAGCTAATCAGGGAACGAATGGATTGCAGTGCGCAGGATTCGCTAAGACCTTCTTATCTCAGTCATAGAGACCAATTATTGTTTGATTTATACCCATTAATTGGTCAATATGCACAACATCCTGATAGCCCGCAAGTATCAATATTTGATGGTACATTTCCACGTCACAAATATCAAACGGTTGCTGATACCGGTTATTATGTAAATGAATTAGGAGAAAGAGACAGTGTTGCTAATTCGTTAGGAGAATTAGTCCCGCCAGAAAAGCTCACAATGGAGGAATTTATTAGCAATTTCAAAGAAAGCTGGGCGATAAATTTGATTTCCATCCATCCGGAAAACAGGTTGTTATTTCAATATGAAAAATTTACTGCCAGCCATATTTGGGATGATGATTTTGAAAATACCGAAACCTATCAATCAGCTTTATCGAAAGGCTATTTAAACCCAACAGCTAATACAAGCACGGCTCCTGCAAACAGATTTACTATAAATATTTCAGATCCATTATACACATATTCATTCGTCGGAAATGTGAAAAATATAATAGAAGATTCATTGTTTGAATTCCGTCCCGGAACAGGAGATACACAAAACCCTTTTCTTACTGTTTGGGGATTTGCAACATACTCAGTTAAATGTGACGATGAAACATCAACTGACTGCCTCGTGCGTTGGAATAAATCAGCAACCGTATTTCATCCAGATTCACTCTGTACTGCCGAATTGGATATGGCCTGGAAAATTTTCAGGCAGATCTATCTTGAGAAAAAACGAGAATGGATTGATCAGTATATCAGACAACACGAGCCAACAGATTATCCTCTGTTTCCATTAGTACCAGTTTTTCCAAAGCGCGACGCAATTCTTGCATCAGCAAGCTTCAGCACTGGATATAATTATGTTCAGGATCAACAACAAGGTAATCTTGCTGCAGAAGCCTATTATGATGCAAATTGTAGAACATATGCAACCCGTTGGCTGCAACAACTCGCACCTTGTGGTTATTCTCCTTCCTGGAAAGCAGATACAATTATTAATAGGTTAATTGCAGTTTGTAAAGAAGGGGCGGATGCGACTCATCCACTTGGTTCATCAAGTGTTAAACCCGGCAGCACTTATCCATTTAAAAGTTTTGAAGAAGTAATAGCCCATTTTCATTCACCTTCTCAGTTCAATATTCCAACCACCATTGATTGTAATGTCAACCTCATTGACAAACCTCAACCTTATGAACAGTCACAGATATTGACGAACAAACCAATCTGGAGTAAGCCAGATAGTTGCGAATGCAGAAAAATAGACAGCCTTCAAACCCAATATTTGACTGCACAATCTGCAGATTCAACTTTCAGTGATTATTTAAATTCACAACATGGAATTACAATTTCTCAGGGCGCTCT
>CAZCKF010000057.1:0-5089 GCA_964499155.1 uncultured Chitinophagaceae bacterium | reverse complement strand
GATACATTGATTGGAATGTGCAATACAACTATTGCTTGTCGGTACCTGAGTTCACCAATAACATTGCCTATCCAATTGCAATGTGGCGTATCAAACACATGCATACCTTGCGATTCCGTTCGAACAGGTTTTAATGCTTTCATAGGAAGATATCCCAGTAGTTTGCCAACGCTTGAAGAACCAGATACAACTCAGTCGAAACTCAATCGTGTTTTTGCAAACTTCATGAATCATCGTTTTGGCTTCACTCTCACAGCTCAGGACTACTTGTTGTTCATAGAAGAATGTGGAATTCCTATTAATCTTACCATTGATCACTGTGATACACTATTACAATGGAAATCTGAATATTTAAATATTTATAACGAGGTTAAAAGCGGAAAATCCGGATATGGGTTTAAGGTTACCAAAGTATTCGACGAAATAAAAGATGCTATGAATGGCTTGTTGCAATGGAGGCAACGAGCAAGTACTAACCGTTATTTAAATCCCCGTTATAGAATTGAAAATCCTGACTACAGTCTTGTTAATAAATTTTATGAGATAGCACATAGGGTAAATTCGGAAACTGATTCGGTGTTTACATCAATATTGCCATTGAACCTGGATTATGTAAAGTTCCCATACCTGGATACAAATTTTGTTAATACTTACCGAAATACCCTGTCTGTAATACCAGGTGATTTTGCAGGTGATTTACGGACAGGCGATCTGCTTAAAAAATATTATGGAACTGCTCTAGCGGATGAATGGGGAAGGTTTAAAATCTTGTGGGGGGGTGAAAAAACTTGGAGCCCCACTTCAAGCGACTGGTGCCCGCATGCAAGTCTGGCGAATTATTATGGTATGAGTGCTCCAGCAGCTAAATTCTTACTCGATAGCGCTATTTGTGGTGAAATAAATGTTGGCTTTTATACACTGGCGTTTTTCAAATTACCCCCGGTGAATTATCTGGGGGAGTATTATAACTACATTGATACTATTAGAAGCCGAGTATACACCACTCCTGAATTGTGGGAATTGGATGAAAGAATTCCAATTGATGCGCACAGAGATACTTTAAAAACCTCCTTAAAATTATACCAGACTGGAAACATCAGACAGGTATTAGATTTCTATTTGGATACCACTTTGCTAAAAATGTACAGGGATACTGCCGCGCATTTTAATCATACAATGCTGGGTCATTTTATAAAATCCAAAATTCAGCTAACAAACGGTGACATCGAGCATGCGTGGTTGTATACAGGGGTAACGAGTGTAACTGAAGTATTATACAAAGAAGCAATTGATACAAATATATATTCCGAAGATTGTCAAAAGGGATTTACAGCATATTATAATCAAAAGCGATCTACAACTTTTACATTTTCGCAAATCGATTCGATATATAATGTTTGCACTGGACAATCATTAGATGTCTGTAATGACTCAGGATTAAAATTATGTGGTAAGGAATCACTTGATTTTTATGTTAAGCCATTGGAAGATCCATGTGCTGACAGCACTAATTTTGCAATTATTACTGCGGCAGAAAAGTGGCGCATTTACCAGGATTCCCTGACAGCGGATTTTAATGATCGATATATTCAAAGGTGTTTAAAAGCCGCTGATCGAGAGTCGTTCACCGTTACGCATCCTGTGAGTGAATATCATTACACATTATATTATTATGATCAGGCCGGAAATCTTGTAAAGACAATTCCCCCTGCAGGCGTGCAACCAAACAGGAATGCAACATGGTTATCAGAAGTTGCAGATAAACGAATAAGTGGAGATACTCAAGTACCAACTCATTCATTAGCTACTGTTTATAGATATAACAGCTTAAACCAGGTCATTTCACAAAAGAGTCCAGATGGAGGTTTATCAGAATTCTGGTATGACAGACTAGGTCGACTTGCTGTCAGTCAGAATGAAAAACAGAAAGCTGTTTATAAATACAGTTATACGAAATATGATCCCCTTGGAAGAATAAAAGAAGTTGGGGAAAAATATCAGCCGCAACCATTTAGCAATACCATAGCCAAAAATCCGGTTCAGTTACGGAGATGGGTTGAATTAGCAAATCATAGCAATACATACAGACCTAAAGAAGTAACACTAACCGTATATGATGTTATAAGTAATGCTGCTGGCTATTATGTTAGTTATACCCCATTTAAGCAAAAAGCCTATACCCTGCGGAACCGAGTAAGTTATACCCGCTATTTTGACGAACTAACATTCAATTATAATGTAGTTAATGGGGATACTACCTTTATTCCAAGTGATTTAAGTGTAAATACAGGTGTGGAATATAGTTACGATATACATGGCAATGTTGATTCGATGTTAAACATTACATACCTAGGTTCCCCATTTGCATATCACGGTAGTAATATTTACAAACTTATCGCGTACAAATATGATTTGATCAGTGGAAAAGTGAACGAAGTTCATTACCAACCAGACAACAATGATGAATTCTATCACCGGTATGTGTATGATGCCGACAACAAGCTAACTGAAGTTTATACTTCAGACGTTAAAGCATTTCTACACCAGGAAGGATTAGAAGAACTTGAAGCAAAATATGAATACTATTTGCATGGACCACTAGCTAGAGTCGTACTAGGCCAGCAATCTGTACAGGGAATTGATTATGCATACACGCTTCAAGGATGGTTAAAAGGAGTGAATAGCACTTCATTAGATCCTGATTACGATATTGGAAACGATGGAAAGTTATCGATGCCAAATGTTTCTGTAGCGAGGGATGTTCTTGGCTTTAATTTGAATTACTACACAGGTGAGTATAAGCCAATCACGACAGCCAATTCCTTCCCTGGTCATACGGCTTATATGTCAACAGGCCAATACAAAGGCTTGTACAATGGAAATATAAGCAGCATGGCTGTTAACATAGGAAAATTCAACCAGCCACAACTTTATAATTATCACTACGACCAGTTAAACAGAATTGTAGTAATGGATGTTTATCGCGGATTGTCCGGCAATTCATGGTCTGGATTAACACTTACTACTGATTACAAGGAAAGAATTGCCTACGATGCAAATGGGAATATTACAAAATATCTAAGGCAGGGATATGGAGCAACACCAAATATGGACAGTTTGAATTACAATTACTATAGTTCTTCGAACAAATTAAATCATGTAAGAGATCAGGTTACCGCAACCAATTACACAGTTGATATTGACAATCAGAGTAACAATAACTATACTTATGATCAAATCGGTAATTTAATAACCGACAACGCGGAAGGAATTACTGGCATCACATGGAGCGTATATGGAAAAATTGCCAGAATAGCAAAAACAAACATTGCTGGACAGCCGAATGAAATTAATTACAAGTACGACCCAAGTGGTAACCGGGTTGGAAAAAACATTTATAAATATAGTGGCACTCCTGTATTTACCTGGAGCATACGAGATGCTCAGGGGAATGTGATGGCTGTTTATGAAAAGGTTAGCAATTCAATTTCAACTGGCACGTTTTATTTAAAAGAACATCATACTTACGGTAGTTCCAGGCTTGGTTTACGACAAAGAAATCAGAATATTTCTGTAGCGAAAGTATCTCCTGTCTCTATAAGTCTTTTAGGCAATACATATACATATTCACTGGATCGTGGTAAAACAATTTATGAGTTAAGCAATCATCTCGGGAATGTACTAACAACAATTAGCGACAGGAAGATTGGTCATGACGCTGGCAATGGTACCTATGATTATTATGAAGCCGAAATTTTAACCGCCAATGATTATTATCCGTTTGGAATGCAGATGCCAAATCGAAAGTTCTACTTAAGCAGCGGCTATAAATATGGATTTAATGGGAAAGAGTTAGATAATGAAGCAAAAAGTGAAGGTCAGCAGTATGATTATGGCTTTAGAATTTATGACCCAAGGGTTGGCAGATTTTTGTCAATAGATCCATTGTTCCGTTCTTATCCTTGGTATACTCCTTATCAATTTGCGGGTAATATGGTAATATGGGCTGTTGATTTAGATGGGTTAGAAGAGAAAAAAGCTACTATAATTAATACAGTTAGAATTCTAGATGTTAATGGAAATCTAATTAAAAGTCCGACCACTGTTGAGTATGGGCGTACAGGCAATACTATTTTGGTAATTCCTTCAAGTCAAACGGTAAGTCAAGGTGATAATGGAACTACAATTGAAAATATACTAGAATACAGGCAAGTTGATGGTATCAAATATTCTGCGACCCAATATACCGTTCACAAGTTCTTTAAACCTGAACCGGATACCAAAAATAACCTTGTTCCATCTAATGAAGAAACAAGTAAACCTGGTACCGATTTAGAAAAGCCAGCGCCGGTAACAACTTGGAAATATGGTACGCAAACCGATGCAATACCAATCATAAAAACAGAAACATTTGAAAGAAATTTAATTGCAGAATTTGAATTTGAAAAAATGAATAACCCTGGAACAGGAATAGTCAATTTAGAAGCAACAAAAGCACAAATATCCGCATATGCACAAGAACTGAAAGCGAACAATATCACCAGCATAAACATGAAAGTAGGTACTAACTATACTGAAGCTTCAATGCCGAAGTATAAAAATTATCTAACACCGGCAGACTTGATCAACGCTAGGGTTAGAGTGTTAGAAAACCTGTTTGCTTCTCATGGCATTTCAATAAACAGGATAGATGAGGAATATGGCGTAAAACCAGGTTTTGTTACTCGTTCTTCAAAAACAATAAAAACAATTGAAGGTTACACTGTTACGACAACGAGAGTAAAACAGAAATTAATAAATGGAAAACCTGTAGGTAAACCTCAAGTCGCAGGGCCTTCTCGAACAACAATTATGATGAACAGACCTGACACCGGCGTAAAGTTCTAATAAAAATCAGCAATGATCACACTAATATTAAACCTTATATCTATCAAGTGATTTTAGGATACTTTTTATTTTGATATTCCAAATTTTTTGTTTTTCCCGATTTCTCGATAAGTTGGTTTCTTTATCATAAATGCTATCCATTTTATCACGATCATTCCTGATTTTATTATAAATCATTTTGAAATCCGTTTCAATTTTTTTA